>DASTBC010000276.1 GCA_035712245.1 Candidatus Eisenbacteria bacterium | reverse complement strand
CTCGGCTCCCGTGGGCGTCAGAACCGGAACGCTCTGGAGCTTGGGCCGTGCCGGTTCCGCGACCGGCCGGAGCTCGAGCACCGGAAGGTCGGTCGAGCGGTCGCGATGGGAGATCTCGCGGCTCCTCGGGTCCTTGAGCCGGGCGCTGAAGACCTCGTCCAGGTGGATGTCGAGGACCACGAGGTCTTCCTCGAACGCCTTGGCCCGCGCCACGTACTCGCCGCGCGGGCCGAAGACGCGGCTGTTCCCGTCGAACACGAGCTCGTCCTGTCCCCCGACCGTGTTCACGAACGCAACCATCGAGACCGCGTCCATCGCGCGCGTCGCGAGCATGCGGTCCCGCGCGACCGCCTTGCCCATGTGGTAGGGCGAGGACGAGAGGTTGATGACGAGCTCCGCATCGCCGTACATCGCGAGGTTCGCCGTGCTCGAGGGGAGCCAGATGTCCTCGCAGATGTTCACGCCGAAGGTGAGCGGCCCGCGCCGGCAGACGAAGGTGTCGTTGCCGGGGCGGAAGTATCGGAATTCGTCGAAGACGGAGTAGTTGGGGAGGTGGCTCTTCCGGTACACGCCGGCGATCTCGCCGTCGTGCGCGATGGCCGCGGCGTTGTAGACGTCTTCCGCGCGCTGGGCGAAGCCCACGACCGCGGTGATGCCCTTCGTCGCGCGCGCCACCTCGTCCAGGGCCGCCATGTTCTGGTCGATGAACTCGGGCCGGAGGAGGAGATCTTCGGGCGGATAACCGGTCAGGACCAGCTCGGGGAAGGCGACCAGCTCGGCCCCCATGTCGCGGGCGCGGCCGAGGAACTCGATCACCCGCCTCGCGTTTCCGGGCAGGTCGCCAACGGTAGCATTGATCTGAGCGAGGGCGACGCGGACAATTCGGTTCTGCCGGCCGGTCGCGGCCGGCTGTTTCGGTGACATAGCCGCATGGTATCACGCCACTTGTGCCATCCGCCAGGGAGCGGCGCCTCGGGAGGGTCAGTGATCGAGAACGCAATGGGTTCCGTCGCGGTCTTCGGAAGCAGCCAGGCGGCCCGTGGGACTCCGCACTACGCGCTGGCGGGGGATCTCGGCCGGGAGCTGGCGCTTCTCGGCGCCGAGGTCCGGTGTGGCGGGTACGGCGGCGTGATGGAGGCGGTCGCGACAGGCGCGAGCCAGGCAGGCGGCCGCGTGGTCGGGTGTACGCTCGAATGGTTCCAGCAGACCCGCGTCCCCTTCTCCGGTCTCGACGAGGTGCACGAGTGCCGGAACCTCCATTCGAGGATCGAATGTCTCCTGAAAGGGGCGCGCGGCGCGGTGGTGCTGCCCGGCGGTGTCGGAACGTTCAACGAGCTATTCTGGGTCTGGACGCTGCTTCTCCACGACCGCGACGAGGGGCCGGAGTCGCTCGTGCTGCTCGGAGCGCAGTGGGACGAGCTGCTCGTGTTCCTCTCCCATCATTTCGAGTTCACCGATCCGATCCGCGGTCTCGTGAGTGTCGCGTTGACCGCGAAGGAGGCCGCCGCGATGGCGTGGGGAGCGTCTGCCCGAACCTGACCGCTACGAGAGTATGAAGAAGCCGGGCAGGTACGAGACTCTTCAGAGTCTTATCGCGGGTGCGGATTGGGACCGTGCTCGCGACGAGGAGTTCGATCGTCATGCGCGGGGAGCCTTCCGCGATCAGTACGTCCGGATTCCCTCCTACCGCGCGTACGTCGCCCACATCGGGATGGATCCCGAACGTCTCGAAGGCTGGAGCCAGATCCCACCCGTCCCGGCCTCCGCCTTCAAGACTCACGATCTGAGCGCCGCGACGGCGGGCTCGGAGGTCGCGATCTTCGAGACGAGCGGAACCAGCATCTCCCGCCCGGGCCGGATCCGGTTGGGATCGACCGCGCTCTACGAGACTTCGCTCCTGAAGAACCTCAAGCGGCACCTCCTGCCGGACCATGCGCGGCTTCCCGCGATCGTCTTCGGGCCGCACCGCGAGGAAGCCCCTCAATCCTCTCTTTGGTACATGGTCGATCACATGGTAAAGAAGGAGGCGAAGAGCGGCGCGTGGCTGGTCCGCGACGGAGTCCCTCGATGGGACCTCGCGGACGAGATCCTGTCCGAGGCCGCCTCGAGCAACCAACCCGTTCTCCTCCTGGGCACGACGCTCCTCTACATGGCCTACTTCGAACGGCTCGCATCGATGGATCGACGGTTCGCGCTCCCGCCCGGGTCGCGCGTGATGGACACGGGCGGGGCGAAGGGCCTCCGCACCGAGTTCGACCGCGCGGAGGTGGAGGCCGCCTTCGCGGATCGTCTCGGGATCCCGTCCTCGCATCTCGTGAACGAGTACGGGATGGCCGAGATGGGGAGCCAGTTCTACGACGACAACCTCGTGGCGGCGGTCGAGAAACGTCCGCGCGAGGCCGGGAAGCGCATTCCGCCGTGGGTCCGGACACGAGTGCTCGATCCTGAAACACTCCGTGAGGTGCCGGACGGCAAACCCGGAATCCTCGTTCACTACGACCTCGCCAACCTCGACACGCCGCTCGCGATCCAGACCGAGGACGTCGGCACGCGGGTTGGGAACCGGCTCACGATCGCGGGGCGGCTCCCGGCCGCGGAAGCGCGCGGATGCTCGCTCGCGTTCGAGCAGTTCGTGGAAGCCGAGCGGCGAGCCGGCACGAAGGAGTCCCGGTGACCTCGGCGTTCTACCTGCCGCTCGGCCTCGAGGAAGGCCTCGAGACCACGGTCCAGCGCTTCGGCCCCGCCCACGACGCCCTCGAGCTCCACCTGCCCGTGGTCACGGCCGACGACCTCACCCGCTGGATCGAGGTGCTCCGGGAGGCCCGCGAGACGAACCTGGCGCCGCTCACGACTCCTCAGATCATCCGCTCGCTCGACAAGGTGGTCGGGCGGTTCCTCGACCCGGGAGATTCGCCCCGGCGCGAGGCGATCGATTCGCTCTCCCGGAGTGGCCGGTTCACGATCCCGATGATCGAGCGCGCGCTGGACGACGCCTTCCAGCCGCTCGCTCGTGGCGGGATCACGAAGTGGCTCGTCTCGGAGCTCGGCTCGGTGCACGCGCTCGACCGCCCGGTAGCCGGAGCGTCGTCGGCGATCCTGCGCCGCGCGCACGGACCGGAGTGGATGCTCCAGATCTACGCGGGGAACGTTCCGGCGCTCCCGGTCTGGCCGATGCTCTCCGCGGTGCTCCTCAAGGCGGCGCTCCTCGCGAAGACCTCGGCGAGGGAGCCGCTCCTCGCGCCGCTCCTCGCGCGCACGATCGCCGAGGTGGACGACAAGCTCGGCGCGTGTCTCGCGGTGGTCTGGTGGAAGGGAGGGTCCGCCGATCTCGATCCGACCGCGATCCGCGAGGCTCCTGCCGTCATGGTGTTCGGCGGGGAGGAAGCGCTCGCGGGGGTATCGCGGCACGCTCCGCGCGGGGCGCGCGTGGTGCTCCATGGCCCGAAGGTGAGTCTCGCCTATGTCGAGCGCCGGGCGCTCCGGTTCGCGGGTCTGCGGGCGCTGACGGCGCGAGCGGCACAGGACGTCTCGCTCTACGACCAGCAGGGGTGCCTCTCGCCGCACGCGTTCTACGTGGAGCGAAAGGGGGAGGTCTCGCCGGAGAAGTTCACGGAGGTGCTCGCGTCGGCGCTCGAGGAGGCCTCGATCCATCTGCCCCGCGGCGACGTGCCCGCGGAAGAGGCCGCGCGCATCCAGCTCCTCCGGGCACAGGCCCGGTTCGAGGCGGCAGGGCTCGCCGCGTACGCGCCGACGACCGTCGAGCTGATGGACCCGCCTCCTGGAAAGGCGGTGCTCGGTTCGGTCGGAATCCACGGCGCGACGAAGGTCGTGGAGTCGTCGGGCTCCACGAGCTGGACGGTGATCCTGGAAGACCGCGCGCGGTTCGAGCCCGGGCCGGCGCATCGCACCGTTCGCGTGCACGCGGTGGACGGTCCCGAGGACGTGGCCCGCGCGCTGCGAGGCGGGTCGGTGCGCTATGTCGAAGCGCTGGGGCTCGAGGCGTCCGGGCCGGAGCGGGCGCGGCTGGCCGCGCTGTTCACCGGGATCGGAATTCCCCGAATCGCGCCGATCGGGTCGATGCAGCGCCCGACGCCGCTCGGGACGCACGGCGGGATGAGGCGGCTGCTTCCGTTCGTGACGTGGTCGACCGTGGAGGCGGCGCCGGCGAGCCGGGTCAAGCCCTCACGGAAGAGCTCCTCGACGAAACGCGCTCCGGGCCGTCGTACTTCCCGCTAGCCCGGCCAGCCTCTACGGCGTGGAAACGACGATCTGCCCGCTCATGCTGTGGCCGGACACCGTGCAGACGTAGTTGTAGGTTCCCGCCGTGGTCATCGTGTGAATCGCGCTCGAGGACCCTGCCGGAATCGTGTAGTTGAACGCGGTGGCGTGCGTGGCCGTGTGGGTCATGACGTCGTTGTTCACCCACCGCACCGTCTGCCCGACGGTCATGTTGGCCGGGCTCGGCGAGTAGGTGCCGCTCATTCCGCCGTCGATCGTGATCGTCACGTCCGCGTTGCCGCCGCCCGGGTTCATGGGGTTCCCGTCGTCGCCGTCGTCATCGCCGCAGCTCAGGCTGGAGAAGGCGAAAACCGCCAGAATCGCGGGCACGGCGAGGAGTCGTAGAAGTCTCTTCAAGAGGCACCTCCGGGATCGATTGCCGCCGGCTCGTCGTCCAAGGGTAGGGGTCGGCCGCTGTGGCTCAGGAACTTAGTCCTGATTCGTCCGGGAATGTTACGCCCTGGACCCGATTTCGTAAGTGACAAAGTCACAATTTCTTGCGTGACCGGAAGGGCCCACGGACGGGCTTTCTTTTCCCTGGACCCTGACGTATGCGTAAGGGTACGATCCGGTAGGAGGGTCGTATGGGATCAGCAGCAAAGCTCCTGAAAATTGGGGACTTGGCCCGGAGGACGGGAAAGTCGGTCCGGGCGCTCCACCTCTACGAAGAGCTGGGGCTCCTGAGCCCCACGGCGCGGTCGCAGGGCGGCTTCCGTCTCTATGACGAGTCGGCGTTCACGCGGATCCGATGGATCGAGCTGCTCCAGGACAGCGGCTTCTCGCTCCATCAGATCCAGTCGCTTCTCAGCGCGTGGAAGGCGACCCGGTACGGGCCCGACGCGATGGCCCAGATCCGGGAGATCTTCGAGAAGCGCCTCGCGGAAGCGAGGGACGCGATCGCTCGCTACCAGACGCTCGAGCGCGAGCTCATCGGCTCGCTCGAGTATCTGAGCGCGTGCCAGACGTGCCGGCCGCCTCGGACCACCCAGGAAGACTGCCCGCAGTGCCCGGTGGACCATGGCATGAAGGAGGAGCCCGCGCTGGTGGCCGGATTCCATCACGGGGGCAACGGTCACGGAAGCAACGGTCACACGATTCCTTTGCAGGTGGTGACGGAGAACCCATGAGCGAGATCGAGGAGCAGGTTGGAACGAGCGGAGCCGCCCCCGCGAATCCCGCGAACGGAAGCGTCACGCTGACGGAAGCCGCGGTCGAGTGGGTGAAGCGCATCCGCGCCAAGGAAGGGAAGGAAGACCAGGCCCTCCGCCTCGGAGTCAAGGCGGGCGGCTGCTCGGGCTACAGCTACTTCATGGGATTCACGAACGCGGAGCGCCCGGGCGACCTGGTGCTCCAGTACGAAGGATTGCGGGTCTTCGTCGATCCGAAGTCGCTCGCGATCCTGGACGGCACCACGGTCGATTACCAGCGGGGTCTTCTCGGAACCGGTCTTCAGTTCCAGAACCCCCGCGTCAAGAAGTCCTGCGGCTGCGGCGACAGCTTCAGCCTGTGACGAGGAAGGAGACGATGAGCTCGAACGCGACGTTGGAAATCAAGAATCTGCACGTGTCCGTCGAAGGGAAGCCCATTCTGAAGGGCCTGAACCTCAAGGTGGGGAAGGGCGAGGTCCACGCCCTCATGGGCCCCAACGGCTCGGGCAAGAGCACGCTCGCGAACGCGCTCATGGGGAATCCGAAGTACGAGATCACGGACGGGCAAATCCTCCTGAACGGCGAGGACATCCTCGAGCTGTCCGCCGACGAGCGTGGCCGGAAGGGACTCTTCCTCGCGTTCCAGTACCCGACGGCCATCCCCGGCGTCAGCCTCGCGAACTTCCTGCGCATGGCGCTCACCGCGCGGCGGAAGGAGATGGGCGAGGAGAAGCCGCTCCCGCCGAAGGAGTTCCGCGCCCTCGTGACCGAGAAGATGAAGCTCCTCAAGATGGACGAGTCCTTCGCCGGCCGCTACATCAACGACGGATTCTCGGGAGGCGAGAAGAAGCGCGCGGAGATCCTCCAGATGGCGGTGCTCCGGCCCGAGATCGCGGTGCTCGACGAGACCGACTCGGGTCTCGACATCGACGCGCTCCGGATCGTGTCGGACGGCGTGAACGCGCTGGCCGGACCGGATCTCGGGGTGCTCCTGATCACCCACTACCAGCGGATCTTGAACTACATCAAGCCGCAATTCGTCCACGTGCTGGTCGACGGCCGCATCGTGAAGTCCGGCGGCCCGGAGCTGGCCCACGAGCTGGAAGCCCAGGGGTACGACTGGGTCCGCGAGGTCCAGGCCGCCTAGCGCGGCGCGGACGAAGGAGGCCATTCCAAGATGACACAGCCCCAGAATCCAACCCTCGACATCCGTGAGGGCTACAAGGAGAAGTTCGGATTCCACGACGACGAGAGGCCGTTCTTCAAGTCCCGGAAGGGACTGAATCCGGACGTCGTCACCAAGATCTCCGAGATGAAGGGCGAGCCGGCCTGGATGAAGGAGTTCCGGCTCAAGTCCCTCGCGGAGTTCGAGCGGAAGCCGCTCCCCATGTGGGGCGGGAACGTCTCGGAGATCGACTTCCAGGACATGTACTACTACCTGAAGCCGACCGAGGAGCAGGCGAAGAACTGGGACGACGTGCCCGCCGATATCAAGCGGACCTTCGACAAGCTCGGGATCCCGGAAGCCGAGCAGAAGTTCCTCTCCGGCGTCGGCGCGCAATACGACTCCGAGGTCGTGTACCACAAGATCAAGGAGGATCTCACGAACAAGGGCGTGATCTTCCTCGACACGGATTCGGCGCTGCGCGAGCACCCGGATCTCTTCCGGCAGTACTTCGGCACGATCATTCCGCCGAGCGACAACAAGTTCGCGGCGCTGAACAGCGCGGTGTGGAGCGGCGGCTCGTTCATCTATGTGCCGAAGGGCGTGAAGATCGACATGCCGCTCCAGGCCTACTTCCGCATCAACGCGCAGAACGTGGGCCAGTTCGAACGGACGCTCATCATCGTGGACGAGGGCGCGTGGGTG
>DASTBC010000275.1 GCA_035712245.1 Candidatus Eisenbacteria bacterium | reverse complement strand
GGACGCTCGCCCTCGTACGACGGCTGGAGCTTCTGCGCCTCGTCCACGCTGAGTCCCGAGTTCACGAGCCACGCGTGGAAGTCCGCTCCGATCTTCGAGTCGGCGACCAGCTCCCGCACGGTGGCGTGGTTCCGGGTCGTGGAGACGCGGCGGACCAGCTCACGCTCCCCGGTCGATTCCATGAGGTGCGCCAGGACGTCGCGCGTGCCGTGACGGTCGACGAAGCATGGGACACGCTTGGCGGGAAACTCGTGATTGTGCGGAAAGCGCCCGCGCTCGCGGTACGCCTGGATGCGGTCGAGGTGCTTCGAGCGCGCCTGACGCTGGTCGGGCGTGAGGCCGCGCGTGTCCCGGGCATGGAGGTCGCGCTCGACCTGGGCGAGATGCCGCTGCACGCGGGCGATCTCGAACTCCCCGGGAGTCTCCGTGCTGCCTGACGGAGCCGGAGCCGGTACCGTGACGAGAGGTGGAGCGGCGGCGAGATCCGGCACGGTGGCCGCGCCGAGAACGAGTGGGGCGACGAGGGCGAAGCGAGCCAGCGCGTTCATGGGAGTCTCCCGATACCCGGCGCGTGTGGAGAGACGGGCGGGACGCCCTCCGGCGCCCGCCCGGTCCTTTGTACCCCAGATGGTACCGGAGTTCCTCCGGTCGACTCCAGATCGTGTCGCGCTCGCGCGCCCGACTCCGCCGTCCCTTACACGGGGTTTCTGCCCTGAATCACCCGGATCAGGACGACCACGATCGCCAGGAGCAGGAGGAGGTGGATCAGTCCTCCGAGCGTGACCTTCGTGACGAATCCCAGAAGCCAAAGAATGACAAGGATTACGGCAATGGTGACGAGCATGTCGACCCCCTTTGCCCGGCGGTATTCCGGGCCGGGTCCGCCGCTCCCAGGTTGGCCGGGGTGCGGGCACGACTACAAGGCTACCGCCACACGCAAGGGGAGTACCAACCTTCGTACCTTTCCTACCGGTACCGCATCTTGATCTTTCCCCAGGTGGTGGTTTCGAGGTCCAGGGTGCAGTCGTTCTGGATGCCGGGGGACGGACTGCAACCCGTGCCCTGAGGCTGTCCCGAGCCGGTGTACCGGTTGAGCCCGTCGAAGAGGACCCACGGCGCGGCGTCGCCGAGGGTTCCGGTCGAGCGGTCCGAGCCCCCCTCGATGCTGCCGTACGCCTTCGTCTCCACCTCGACCGTGTCGGTGGCGCTCATGTGGAAGAGGCGCACCGTGTCGCCGGAGTTGTTCAGGCTCAGCCCCGTGACGGTCCTCCCCGCGAGTCGCTGCCAGTCCTCGGCCATCCTCCCCGTGATCACCACGACCGCCCCGGGCTGGAGCGTTCCGGTGGGCACGATGCGAAGGGTGGAGTCGGTGTCGGTGAGATAGTACGAGTCGAGAGACAGCGCGATCGCTCCCGCGTTCCGGAGCTCGATCCACTCGTCCTGGCGCGCGACGAAGGTCCCGTCCTCGTCCCAGTCTCGCGCGGGGCTGGCGAGGATCTCGCTGAGGCGAAGGTCGGAAGGAGCCTGGGACGCGAGAGCCGGCGGTAATCCCCCGTAGGGGGACGGCGGCCGAGCGGGGACGGGTGAGGCGGGAGACGGCGCCCGGACGACGCGCTGGATCGTGCCGGATTCGCTCCGGGCGATCCCGACGACCAGCCCCGCCGCCACGGCACCGACGAGAAACCACACTGCGAGCACCCACGAACGTGACATGACCTCCTCCTTGTCGAGGATTCAGGTGACGTCGGGGCTTGAATCGATGGTCGAGTGTGGGGGAAGGCGCGCGCGGGATGAGCGCACCTGGTAGTGAATCAGAAAGGCCGCGAACCCGTCAATCTCGGAAGCCTGCTCGACGAGGTGCTTCGGACGCTACACCATCTCCCGGTGCCTCGTCTTCCACACCGCCCTCGGCGCTCCCTGCTCCGGCATCAACCGCGGCACGTTCCACAGCACCGGCAGCACCAGGAGAAACGCCACCGCGGCCGCCCCGCCCGGATTCTCCAGCGCCGCCGCCACGCCAGGCGTGTTGAGCCACACCGCCAGGACCAGCGCCGCCGCGATCGCGCCCCGCAAGTGGCCGGCGCCGAGCAGCGCCACCGTGATTCCCGCGAACCCGAGCGGCACCGGCCACCGCTCGAGCGCCACCGCGGGATCGCTCCACAGCTGCAGCGCGCCGACGAGCCCGGCGCACGCGCCGCCGAATCCCGCCATCAGGGTCTGCATCGCGTCCACGTCCACGCCCGCCGCGACCGCGGCCAGGGGATTCGAGCCGACGGCGCGCAGATGGAATCCGCGCACGGACGCGCGCAGGAAGTGGGAGGCGGCGAAGCCGAGCGCGAGGCCCGTCGAGAGGAGCAGGATCCCCCACGCGAGCACGAACGAAGGCGGCAGCTCGAGCCCCGGGGTCCACGGAATCGTGTTCGCGAGCGGGCCGAGCGGGATCGTGAGATCCGGACGCCTCTCCGGCGCGGCTCCGAACACGCGCGCGATCGGAACGAGCGCGCCCGCGAGCAAGAGGCCGCTCAGGATCTCGTGCACCGCGAACTTCCGCTTGAGCCACGCGAGGATCACGCCCGCTCCGGCACCGGCGGCGGCTCCCGCCAGCAGCGCGAGGCACGCCTGGGCCCACGGCTCCAGGAGCTCGTTCCTCGTCACGAGCGACCCGGCCACGAATCCCACGAGGAACTGCCCGTGGATTCCGAGATTGATCAGGCCCGCGTGCAGCGGCAGCAGGAACCCGAGCCCGAGGAACAGAAGCCCCGCCGCCACGAGGATGATGTCGCCGCTCCACGGCGACCACGCGGCGGCGCGCGTCCCCACGCTCATGGCCATGAGGTACGTGCCCGTGAAGAGCGCGACGAGCAGGGCCGCGTTCCCGGCGAGCACCCAGGGCCCCCCGCGGCAGCGTCCCGGGATCATGGCGTCGCCTCCGACCGCGCCCGCGTCGCCGCCTTCACGCCGCCGCTCCCGACATCTCGTCGATGATCGCTTCCCGCGTCAGCGTCTCCGTCACCGGAATCCACACGAACCGCCCGGCCGCGAGCACCGCGAGCCGGTCCGCGACGCGCATCGCCTCCTCGGGATCCTCGGTGAGCCACAGCAAGCCGCTCCCGCGCTCGCACTGGAGCACGAGCGTCCGGCGCACGTACTCCTGCGTGGCCAGGGAAAGTCCCCACGCGGGCGAGCGCACCACGAGGAGCACCGGATTCCGGATCACCTCACGCGCGACGATGATCCGCTGGCGCTCGCCCAGCCGCAGATCGCGAAAGCGATGATGCGGCTCGGCGTCGGGGATCTCGAAGTCGCGCAGCGTGCGCACGGCGTTCCCTCGGATCGATTCGCGCCGCAGGAAGCCGCCCTTCGAGAAGGGCATCCCTCCGGACTGGCCGAGGATCAGGTTCTCCTCGATCGAGAACTCGCCGATCGACTGGTCTCGCGCGTGCGGCGGCGTGACGAATCCGATCCCGGCCTCGACGCGGTTCCGTCTCGTCCACTGGACCGTCTCCTTGCCGAGGAACTGCATCGAGCCCCGCTCGGGGAAGCGGCTCCCGAGCATCACGTCGTTCAGGAGATCGAGCCCGTCGGCAGGGGCGCCCACCACCGCGAGCACCTCGCCCGCCTTGATCTCGAAGTCGAGCCCCGCGAGCGACGTCTCGCGTCCCCGTCCGCGGATCACGACACCCTCGGCGCGGAAGAGCGGCTCGCCGGGCTTGTGCTGGCCCATGGGAACGCGGCGGATCCCGATGCCGCCGGTCCACCGCTCGACCAGCGCGCCTTCCGAGCACTCGCGGGTCGTGACGGTCACCGGATCCGCGCCGCGCCAGAGGATCGTGACGCCCGCCGCGTCGGGATAGCCGTCCCGCGGGGACGCGGACGTGAAGAGCGCGGGGATCTCGAGCTCCGCCGCCACGGAGCGCACGGCCGCGAGGAACTGGCGGGACTCGTGCGGCCCGAGGTCCGAGGTGGGCTCGTCCAGCAACAGGAGCTCAGGCCCCTCGGAACACGCGGCGGCCAGCTCGAGCAGCCGGCGCTCCAGCGGACGCAGCGCCTCCACGGGCAGATCGAGAACGCCCTCGAGTCCGAACCGCGCGGCGCGCGCGCGGACTTCCTCGCGCGCGTGCTTCCAGTGGATGCCGATGCCGGCGATGCGCGGCTGGCGATGGAGAAGGAGCCGCTCGAGGACGGTGAGCTCGGCGGACGCGGTCGCCTGGGGCACGAGGGTCGCAGGGCTCGGCACCTGGAGCGTCCCTCGTTCGAGCTTTCGGAGTCCCGCGAACGCTTCGAGGATGGCGGTCTTCCCGGTATCGCGCTCTCCAAGGATCATGTGGAGCGCTCCGGGCGCGACCTTGAGATCGAGCTGCTGGACCACCCAGCGCGATCCCTCGGCCAGGGCCATTCCGTGGACTTCGAGACCGGACCTCTCGCTCACGTTCCTCCCCTCCTCCCCAGACGCACCCTGCGACTCCCTATCGCACGATCCGCGTCCCCGCCGAGCCGTTCAGCGCCTCGCGCAGCATCCCCGGGGACGTGATGACCGCTTCGCGGCCTCCGCCTCGGACGAACTCGATCGACGCCTGGATCTTGGGCCCCATGTTCCCGGGCGGGAACTGGCCCTCGGCAGCATACCTCGAAAGCTCGTCCGCCGTCGCGCACGGGAGTTCGCGCTGCCCCGGCTTGCCGTAGTCGAGCGCCACGCGGTCCACCCCGGTCACGATGACCAGGACCTCGATGCCGAGGAGCCTCGCGAGGAGGCTCGAGGCCAGGTCCTTGTCGATCACCGCCTCGACGCCGTGGAGGGCTCCGTCCCACTGCCGCGAGACCGGGATCCCTCCCCCGCCGGCGGCGATCACGATCATGCCGTCCGCGACGAGCCGCCGGATCGCGGCGATCTCGACCACCTCGAGGGGACGCGGCGAGGGAACGACCCGCCTCCACCCGCGCCCCGCGTCCTCGGTGACCGTCCAGCCCTTCTCCTTGGCCAGCGTCCGCGCCCGCTCCTGCGAGTAGAGCGGACCGATCGGCTTCGTGGGGCGCCGGAACGCGGGATCGCGCTCGTCGACGACCACCTGGGTCACGAGGGTCGTGACGGTGCGCTCCACGTCGATGCGACGCAGCTCGTTGTCGAGCGCCTGCTGCATCATGTATCCGATCCCGCCCTGCGAGTCGGCGCCGCAGACGTCGATCGGCATCGGTGGGATCTGGTCCCGGGCGGCCTCGTTCCGGACGAGGATGTTCCCCACGATCGGGCCGTTCCCGTGGCTCAGCACCACGCGCACGCCCTCCCGGATGAGCTGCGCGACGGGCTGCATCGTGAGGCGCGTGATGGCGTACTGCTCGTCGAACGTTCCCGTCCCGCGAGCGGGAAGGATCGCGTTACCGCCGAGCGTGATGAGGATGCTCTGGGGAAGTCCGGTCAATCGATCAGCGCGCCACCTTGGCGTGACTCTGGGCGAACGCCTCGAAGCGGCGGAGCCCCTCCCGGATGTTCTCGATCGAGTTCGCGTACGAGAACCGCACGTATCCCTCTCCGTTCGAGCCGAACGCGGTGCCCGAGAGCGCGGCGACGCCGGCCTCCTCGAGGAGCAGATGCTCGATCTGGCTCGACTTCATGCCGAGCCCGGTCACGTTCGGGAACACGTAGAAGGCGCCCGCGGGCTTCCGGCAGCTCACGCCCGGGATGGCGTTCAGTCCCTCGAGGATCACCTCCCGGCGGCGGCGGAACTCGGCGATCATCGCCTTCACGTCGTCCTGGGGCCCGGTCAGGGCCGTCGGGGCCGCGCGCTGCACGAACGAGGTCGCGCACGAGTAGACGTTCGTCGCGAGACGCGCGACGTGCTTCGCGAGCGTCGGGTTCATGACGCCGTACCCGAGCCGCCAGCCCGTCATCGCGTACGTCTTCGAGAAGCCGTCGAGGAGGATCGTGCGCTCCGCCATGTCGGGGCGGGTCGCGATCGACTCGTGCGTCCCGTCGTAGAGGATCTTGGAGTAGATCTCGTCCGAGAGGACGAAGAGGTCGCGGCCCCGCACGAGCGCGGCGATCTCGTCGAGATCCTTCGGCGTGAGCACGGAGCCCGTGGGGTTGTGCGGCGAGTTCAGGACGAGCATCTTCGTCTTCTTCGTGAGGAGCGGCTCGATGTCGGCCGCGCCGATCCGGAAGTCGCGATCTTCCCGCAGCGCCAGGGGCACCGGCGTGCCGCCCGCGAACCGCACCGCGGACTCGTAGATCGGAAATCCGGGATTCGGCACGATCACCTCGTCCCCCGGATCGACGCACGCGAGAATGGCGAACGTGAGGACCGGCTTTCCTCCCGGCGTGACGACGACCTGGTCCATCGCGACCGCGAGCCCGCGATCCTTCGAGATGTAGGACGCGATGGCCTCGCGCACCTCCGGGAGCCCCGCCGAGGGGCCGTAGTGCGTGAAGCCCTCCTCGATGGCGCGGATCGCCGCGGCGCGGATCGTCGCGGGCGTGTCGAAGTCCGGCTCGCCGATCTCCAGGTGGACGATCGTCTTCCCCTTCGCCTCGAGCGCGCGCGCCTTCGCGAGCACCTCGAAGGCGGTCTCGGTTCCCAGCTGGCTCATTCGTTCGGCGTATCGCATCGTTCGCCTCCCGAGGATCTCATCCTCGCGATGTCCGCGTGTCGGTCCCGCCCTCGAAGAACGGGATGCTCTTCTCGATCCAGAACGTCCCGGCGGTGGCCCTTCGGCCCCGCTCGTCCTCGCGCCCTTCCACGACGCCGCCGAGCCGCCAGGCTCCGGCGCGCACCTCGCCGCGCGCCGAGGCCGCAACGCCCGGACGCGTCCGCGACCGGAGCGCCGCCGCGCCGCCCGCGTAGACGCCGCTCGACCAGGCGGGCGCGTCCGCTTCGGCACGCACCGCCTCGACGCGCACCTCGAGCGTTCCGCGCCGCCGCCAGGTGAGGCCGAGCCGTCCGCCCGCGCTCGTGCCGGTGTTCCCGCCGGACGCGCTCGCGCGCTCTCGCCTCGTCGCGGTCACCGCGAACACCCGGCCCGACGCGCGCGCCACTTCCAGATCCATCACGGCGTAGCGCTCGAGCCGCTCCGTGAAGCCGTCCGCGACGGTGAAGCCGGTCGTACGGGTCCTGCCGACCTTCACGCGAAGGGGGCCCGGGCCGCGGCCCGTGCCGAGCCTCGCCTCGAGCTCGCGACGCTCCACCGCGCCCGTGGCGCCGGCGGCCGCGCCGCTCGCGCGCACGACCACGCGCGCCGCCCTCGACGACGCTTCGGCCGAAACCTCGCCCGCCATGGGGCGCGCGTCTCCCTCACGAAAGCGCCAGCGGCCGCGCCACCGGAACGGAGGCGCCGAGACGCCGGCGTCCGCGAGCGCCGCGAATCCGGCGGGCGAGACGGCCGCTTCGATGCCCGCATCCCACGCGTCCGATCGCGTGCGCGCCGCAACGGACGCCGTGACCGATCCGCCGCTCCATCCGAGAGAAGGCGCGAGGAGGGCCGCTCCGCCCACCGGAAGCACCGCTCCCGCCGCCGCGAGCGCCGGCTC
>DASTBC010000274.1 GCA_035712245.1 Candidatus Eisenbacteria bacterium | reverse complement strand
GAACGAGGACCGCTCGCTGGGCCCGATCACGACGTACTCCACGCCGTACCTCTGGAAGAGCGGCACGGAGAGGCTGTCCCCCTCGTACATGGAGCCCACGTCCCGCTCGAGTGTCGAGTAATCCACGCCGTGCGTCCAGAGCCAGCCGCGATACCCCATCACGATGCGGCGCCCCGCCAGCGTGGGAACGAAGTGATTGTGCTGGTCCGAGGTCAGCACGCGCGACTCGGGAGGGACCACCTGCTGGAAGCGCTTCGCCACGTCCACGTCCTCGGCCACGTGGAAGGGCCAGACCGTGTAGGACTCTCTCAGGATCGAGATCGCGCCGCAGAGCGTCATCGCGACGACGAGGAGCGCCGCCAGCGCCGGCAACGGCGTCGGACCCCATAGCCAGCGAGCCAGCCAGGCGCCGAGCACGAGGCAGAGCGCGAGGTAGCTGTAGAGCATGAATTTCATGTTGTCGTAAGCGTGCGGCTGGAAGAGGTACACGTTCGTGAGGACGAAGAGGGCGACGAGGGGGAGGTAGAAGTGGAGGAGGAAGGGATCCTGTCGTCTCAGACGCCAGACGAAGACGAGGTTCGCGAAGACGAAGACGAAGCCGGGTCCCATGTTCCGGAGCCAGAAGGTCAGGATGCTCTCGTCCGGCGCCCTCATCCAGCCGAAGTACCACTTCGAGAACCCGGAGCCGTAGCTCGCGCCGAGCTGCCAGGAGAGCTGCGGCGCCGATAGAAGGAGCCCGAGAAGAAGGAATCCCACCCATGCCGTCGTGAGCCGGCGTTCCCGGATGACGGCGACGAGGGCGAGCCAGCCCCACACGCCGATCAGAACCAAGTACGTGTGCACGTGCGCGAAGGGAAGGAGCCCGAGGAGGATCGCCGTGCCGAGGAGGAGTCGCGTCCGCGCCTCGGGCCGGCTCCATGCCTGCCACAGGAGGAGCGTGGCCAGGGTGAATGCGGGCAAGCCGTAGAGGACGCCCCGCTGGGGCAGGAAGTAGTCGGCCACGATGTTGGAGAAGCGCAGGTTGTGATCCCCGAGGTGCGCGTACTCCACCTTCATGGCCAGGAGGAACTCCTGAAGGGGGACTCCGCTGGCCTGCCAGTCCTTCCAGAAGTACGCGAGCCCCGCCGGGCTTCCGTTCGCGAGGAACATCACCACGGCGAGAACGGCCGCGGCCACGCTTCGAAACCAGCGGTACGCCAGGAAGAAGAGGAGCTGGACGAACGCGAGGGACAGGAGGAGACCCGGGATGATCAGAGAGGCCTGAACGGAGAGGCCCTGGCGCAGGAGAACTCCGCTCGTGAAGTCGATCAGGAACGGGTAGGAGAGCTTGGATCCGTGGTAGACCGGCATGTCCCACGTGAACCGAGCCTGCTCGGCGAAACGAGTGATCAGGCTCATGTGAAGAGCCAGATCTCCCCACGTGCCGCCGCCCGTGTGGAGAACGCCTCCGCGTTCCCAGAGCATGTGGGTGAGGAAGAGCCAGCCGAGAACACCGCCCGTGGCGAGCGTGAGGAGAAGCCACGCGACGGCTTGCCCTCTCCTCGGGAACATCGGCGTCACCCATCCGGCGCTCTGGGGCGAGCGGCGCGCGAGCGCTGCGGCGGAGATCGCCGCCATCGCGGCGATCGCGACCCAGACGCCCGCTCCGTAACCCAGGAAGCAGACCGAGGCGAGCGTGATGACCGTTCCCGAAAGGAGCCCCGCGAGGCACGCCGCGGATGCCAGCTCCGGGAGGTAGAACCGGATGGGGAGAAGGCGAACGAGCGCGATCCCGAGCAGCAAGCAGGCGGCGAGGTGGACCCATCCCCATATCACCGGCGCAGTCTAGTGGGGCACGGGGAGGCCTGTCAGCAAGGAGTGGTGGGTGGGGTGGAGCACCCACGAGCGGGCCAAACCGGCACAGTGTGCAGTCTCACGGCACAGCCGGGTGCTCCTCCAGGGCGGCTCGACAGGTGCTGTCTAAAGGTACAAACCTCCATTCACGAGCATCTTACGTTGCCCTGACCGCGCCGGCGGCACCATCGGAACGTCATGGCACAGCGGGTGCAATCATCCGTGACGGTTCCAACGCCGGGAGGTGAAGAGAATGACCGAGAAGGATGCCGTGAACCGAGCCGCCACACTGGGACTTTCCGTCTGGGTGACCCAGGCGATCGCGGTGGGTCGGAAGTCCAGGATCATCGATCTCCACTGCGTCGGCTTCGCGTCGATCAACTTGCCGCTCGTGGAGGCCGAGACCTGGGAAGAGGCGTTCTACCTCCTCTCGGAGATCATCGAATAGACCGTCCCGCATCATGAAGCGAAGGGCCCCGGCGTCTCCCCGGCCGGGGCTCTTTTCGTTTCCGGTCGATCCCTGCTCGTCCGGCGTTTAGGCGCTTTCCGACCGCGACCTGGGGCGGGCCAGGGATCGCACCAGCTTCAGAGCGGGATCCACCCACGAGTGGCGATAGAACGTCACGTGCACCATGGTGCGCGTCTCGTCCGTCCACTTGTCGGTCCAGCCCCGGCGCACTCTCCCGTAGAACTCGACGGACTTCATGCTCGAGTCCTGGAAGACGGATTCGAGGATCTTGTGCTGCAGGATGTATCCCGGTGAGTGCTCCTGGAAGGCCTCGTCGTAGGCCATCTTCAGGAGGACCAGGATTCCATTCCGACTCACACCGAGCTGGCTCGCCACGACGTGGCCGTCGAGCGTGAGCTGGAACACCGCGGCCTCGCCACGCTCACAGAGGGCCTCCAGCACGTCGCGGTAGTAGCGACCCTGGTCGTTGTCGGATGACACGGCGGTCCCCATGCCCGCCTTCCACCCGGTGCCCTCGAGTCTCGCGTAGTCGCGGATGGCCTCGGGGATCCGGTCCGCAGTTCGCACGATCTGGACCTCGTGCCGGATCCCCTGACGATCGAGGCGGCGCACCCTCCGCTCGAGGTTGGTCTTCAGGTCCTTGCCGCGCGCGTTCCAGTACTCCGAGAACGAGCCGCGGACGCTGACACGCGCGGTTTCGATGTAGGGCGCGACACGGACCAATCCGGACGGAGGAGCCGCGCGGAAGTCGGAGATCTCCGGGTCCTGTTGCAGGATGCCGATCTCGAGCGCATATCCGGGGAGGCGGCTCATGAGCTCGCGCACGGGCCGGGAAGGATCCGGGGACCCGGGAAGCAGCGCCAATCCGATCGGCGCCTGCGAAGGCTGGAAGGTGTTCCAGAACCCGCCGCGACGCGCCTCGAGAAGCATCGCGCCGGGCGACGAGGGGTCCGTGTTCACGGCCAGGAGCGTCCGCTCGGATCCGAACTGCCGGACGAGAGGGGCGATGAAGGCGCTGTCGAGCAGGACGTGACCCGACCCTCGGCGGTTCAGGTCATCCCAGAACGCGCGGTGCTCCTCGAAGGCCGCGCGGGCCGGCTGGAGCTTCCAGCTCAACTCGAGCGCCCCCCTTGGACCGCCGGCTCCACCGTGCCGCCCTCGCGCTCCTCCTCCAGGAGAACGGCTCGGATCGTGTCCGCCATCCACGCCAACTCCTCGGGCTCCAATTCCTGATGACAGGGGAACTGAAGCACCGTGCGCGAGAGAGCAGCCGCCTCGGCGTGCTCCTCGAAGCTCACGCGTTCGGACAGGAACTCTCCGAATCGCGTGATCGGCACTCCCTTCCGCTTGAGCCTGGGGAACACGCGGGCCGGATCCTCGACGACCAGGGGAAAGAGGTAGGGCACCACTCCCTCCGGCAGCTCGGGCCGTAGCGGATGCGCCCCTCGCAAGCCCGAGAGCCGGTCCAGAAGATACGCGTAGTGCCGGCGCCGCAGATCCACGATGCGGGAACGGGAGGACCGCCGCATCACGACCCGCGACGTCCACGACATACGCCGGTCGACCCAGCGCGGATCGAAATCGCCCGTCTCCCCCGAGGAACGCTCGCCCACGGAAGGTCCCCAGCGGTCGCGCGCTCCGGGCGTGAGCCTCTTCACGACCGCCACGGCGGCGCTCTTGAGCCAGAGCGGGACGGCGAGCAGGAGGCCCGCGACGCGCAGCCTCCGGTACTCCAGGGATCGCTCGATCAGGATCGTGCTCGCGCGGAGGCTGAACAAGGGTCCCAGGCCGGTCAGCCGGATCCCGTCCAGGGGACGGCGCGCCGACGTGAGGAGCCCGCCGTCCAGGATGGGGTAGAACTTCATCGGGCTCGCGACGGCGTAGTCCCCGAAGGAGCCGAGCGCGCTCCCGCGAAACGACCCGAACATCGCGTGCGCGCAGTCCTCGATGAGCGGTAGCCGCGAGTCCGCGCAGAGCGCGCACACCGCTTCCATGTCCTGAGGGAAGCCGAAGTAGTGGACGACCACGAGCGCGCGTGTCCGGGGGCCGATTCGTGAGCGGACATCGTCCAGGTTCACGGACCCGTCGCGATGGAGCCGGTAGAAGACCGGCTCGGCGCCGGCGTGCAGCACCGGGTCCACCATCGAGAGGCAGTGATACGAGGGGAGGAGCACCCGGTCTCCCGGCGTCACTCCCAGCTCGCGAAGCGCCAGAGCGATGGCCATGCGGCCGTACGTGAGAGGCAACACCCACTTCGAGTCGAGGACGGACGGAGCGCCGGGTCCCGAAGCTCCGAACGTGCGCGACGAGAGGACCGGAAAGAGCGGGATGCGAGGCGCGGGATACGAGCCGGGGTCGGCAGGGCTTTCGTGCATGCCCGCCGACCGTAGCACGGGAGTCAGGAGGGCACAATCGCGCCCGGGATCACCGAGTGCGCCGGTGGATCGCAGGCCGGCTTCAGGCCCTCGATCGACCCGCTATCCCGTCCAGAGCGTGGCCCGGGTGGGTCCGCCCCAGACCGGATTCCGGCCCGTTCCCGCATCGCAGAGCAGGTCGTCGGGTTTCGGATTGATCTTCATCCACCAGACGCTGGCCTGTCCTTGAGACGTGACCAGCGCGTTGTTCGCCGCCTCGGCCAGCGTGTCGGCTTCGCTCAGGGCCCTGTTGAAGATCTTGATGTGACGAAGGGTACCGCTGAGACGTTCCAGGCTCCGGCCGGACAGGGTTCCCGTGTCCCAAGGCGCATCGCCGAACGTCACGGACGGATTGGGCGGGTTGTCCTCGCCGTCCGCGGCGGCGACCGTGTACTCGATGACGTCGGCGTTCGCGGTGGACGGGAGCTTGACGTAGAAGATGTGCTTCTTGGTTCCGTCCGGGTTCCGGATCGTGCGCAGGGCCTGCGTGTACCACGTCGCGTTGTCCTTGATCGGCGGATGCGTTCCGCCCGCGCGAGTCGTCACATGGTCCGCGCCTCTGCCACAGCTGATCTCGAAGTTGTGGTTGGTCCCCGTGCCGTCGCCGGACGAGGGGTACGGATGGCACCCGTAGTACGAGTTCACACCGCCGCCGTGGCCCCCCGGGTACCAGTAGAACGTCCCGTTGTTTCCCCAGAAGAAGCAGGTGTAGTAGCCCGTCTGCTGGCGGTATTTGACCTTCCAGATGAACGTGGTGCCCTGGCCGTTCGGTCCCCAGATCGGCAGCCCGTTCTGATGCACGTTGAGGAACTGGAACGCCACGAACGCGGTGGTGGGTGCGTCGCCGTTCGAGGGAAAGGTGAGTCCCGTCTGCGTCGATGCGCCCTGGACCTGGATCGTGAACGGGTTGGAAGAAACTTGCGTCATGCGCTCACCTCATCGAGTTCTCAGATCCGTCGGCGGCGCCGGCGCGGTCGTGTCCCGGTCGTCGGCAGTCGCGACGAACGTGGCAGGGGCGAAGGTCGCGGTCGGCGTTCCGGAGATGATGCTCCCGTTCAGCGTGAGCCCCGGCGGTAGCGGCTGGCTCAGGGTGAACGTGAGGGGATCGGCATCGGGATCGTTGCAGTAGGAAGAGAGGTCCAGGTTCACCGGAACGCCGACGGTCCAGATCTGATTCGGCACGGTCGACCAGGTCGGAGGCGCCGCGAATGCCTTGCGAAAGGGAGTCAGCGACGCGACGCCCCCGAGACATGCGGCCAGCGCCGCTCCGAAGACCTTGAGGAACCGGCGTCGTGTGGCGAGATCGCCGAACGTGGACATGCCGCTTGCGAAATTCAATGCATTCCTCCTGCGCGTACGGCTTCACGAAGCTCGTTCGCCCGAGCCATGTCCCGTTCGCCGGGCTCGAACGCCCGGCCGTGGGGCGGATCCACGGTCGCCAAGGAGGTGATGCCACCGATGAGGACGGTAGTCGCAGGGATCATCCGGGGCGCTTCCCTTCGTCCTCAGAGTCCAAGTTGCGATGCGACGAGAGGCACCGCCGACGTCGAGCACCCGATGCAGCATACGGTATGCCGCGGTCCGGACGCGAGCATCACAGCCTTGCTTTCAAGGTACTTACGTTACCATGAACGCGGTCCGCCGTGTACCCTGGGGGGCCATGAATGGAGCGTGAGTGCAGTTTTGGGACACGCCGGCGCCCTCCCGTCGCTACGGGAAAGCTCAAGGCAAAGGGTGAGTTGCCCAGAGCCGAGGGGCCGAGAACGATCCACGAGGGCGGTCCAGGTACGATCGTCACCTTGGACGCGTTCGCCGAAACGAGTGGCCTCCGAGGGGTCGACGGATCGTGGAGCGCGCTCGAGCCCCTTCCCTGCAGTGGCCAGGAACTGCCCGCTGCCGTTCCGCGCGTTGTAATGCGGGACGCTGACCCGCGAGGGCTCAGCGCGTGGCGGCGGCCCTGCGAAGCGTCTCGAGATACTCTTCCTGAAGGGGATGCCCGCCGGCACGCGCACGCTCTGCGTCCTGGAGCGCTTCCGTGAATCTCCCGAGGCGCTCCAGCGCCTGGGCGCGCGCGGCGTACGCCTCGGCGGCCTGGGGATGCAGCCGGATCGCCGTGTCGATCGCTTCCAGGGCACCCGCCGCGTCCCCCATCTCGTACCGTGTCACGCCTCGCAGGAGATGCGCGCGCGCGTTGTCCGGCATGAGCCCGACGGCCAAGTCGATATCCGAGAGAGCCTCGGGATAACGCTTCATCCCGCCGAGCGCGACCGCGCGGTTCAGGTAGCCCTCGTGGGAACGGGGGCTCAGCTCGATCGCGCGGGTGAAGTCCTCGACCGCCCCGCTCGTGTCGCCCTGGTTCAGACGGACGAGCCCGCGATTGTTCCACGCGGCGCTCGACTCCGGCCGCAAGCGCAAGGCTCGATCGAGATCCGCGCGTGCGCGCCCGAAATCCTGGCGCATCAGGTGAACGGTTCCCCGGGTCGAGAGCGCCTCCTCGTTCTCCGGGTCCAGGGCCAGCGCCCGGTCGAGGTCCGCGAGCGCGCCCTCCAAGTTCCCTTGCTCCTGGAGCCCCCAGGCCCGGTGGGTGTGGGCGGTCGGGAGCGTCGGGTAGCGCTCGACGACGTCCGTCCACAGCGCCACGCTGTCGTGCCACACGCGCGCCCGGTCCCGCGCCAGCACGACGAGCACGATCACGAACCCGGCGAGCAGGATGCGCGCGGCGGTTCGGGCGGCCGGCGCGCGCCCCTCGCCGCGGCCTCGAAGCGCGAGTGCCGCGCCACCGAGCGCGAGACCGATCCCGACGTACGGAACGTACGTGTAACGCTCCGCCACCGCCGCGCTGCCGACGGGGATGAGCTGCAGCACCAGAACGAGGTTGATCGCGAAGAAGAGGGCGCCGAACGCGATCGTCCTTCCGCGGCGAAGGCTCCGGACGACGAGCGCCGCGAGGAGCGCCAGCGCGAGGGGGGCGAGGTAGTACCCGACAGGAAGGAAGCCTCCCTCCTTCACCGGGTAGGGATGGAACGCGGAGAGGTGGACCGGCACCACCGCGCGGACGGCGTAGTTCACGAGTCCGTGTGCCGCGAACAGGAGGCGCTCGTGGAGCGGGAACCGCGCGATCTCCTGCACGGCGCCCTCGGCGCGCTGGGCCACCACGGCGAGGATCCCGAATGCGAGCGCGAGCACGAAGAACGGGGCCTTCTCCACGACCTGGACCTTCCAGCTCCACTTCCGGCCGAGATGGAAGTCGATCGCCAGGAGGGCGAGCGGCAGCGTGACGGCCATGCCCTTGGAGAGAAGCGATCCAACGAAGAAGAGAACGGTCATGGCGACCGCGAGGAACTTCCGGCGCTCGCCGCGCAGCCAGATCGCGTAGCTCGCGCAGGCGAGGAAGTAGAAGAGGCCGTAGAGCAGGTCCTTTCGCGCGGTCACCCAGGCCACGGACTCGACGTGCATCGGGTGGACGCCGTGGAAGAGCGCGACGAACGCGGAGAGCTCCCACGAGCCCGTCAGGACGAGGACGAGCCAGAACACCGCGAGCGCGGCCAGCACGTGGATCGCGACATTCGTGCGGTGGTATCCGGAGGGATCGAGGCCGGAGAACCGGTAGTCCAGCGCGAGCGAGAGCACGGTCAGCGGATGATAGTTCCCGTCGAGGAACGAGGTGGCGATGGCCCGGAGTCCGGACGGCGAGAGATCGCGGACCAGAGGGTTCTCGAGCACGTACTCCGGATCGTCCCAGTTCGTGAATCCGTTCTGGAGGGACGGACCCATCGCGAGAAGGGTGACGAGCGCGATCGAAAGGGGGATCCAGGCGGGAGTACCGCGGGCGCGCGCCCCGGAAGCACGGGGTGCCACGGCCTTGACGGCGCGGGTGCGGTGCATGCGGAACCAGTCTAGTATCTCGGGGTGCCCCGTCCCAGTCTGATCGCTGCGCCCTACGTGGTGGCCGTGCTTGCCGTGGTTCTGGCCACGGCCGTTCGACTGGCCTTGAACCCGCTCCTGGGGACCGAGTTTCCGTTCGCCACCCTCTTCCTCGCCGTCCTGTTCTCGGCCTGGTACGGGGGACGCGGTCCGGCGCTCACGGCGACCATCCTGGGCGCCATGGCCGCCGCGATCCTCATCCTCCCTTCCCCCGGCGCGCCTTTCGTTCCGGACCCCACGCGTGTCGCGGGCCTGTCGTTCTACCTGCTCGTGGCGGTCGGCATCGCGGCTCTCGGAGAACGGATGCACACGGCGCGCCTTCGGGCGGAATGGGACATGGCCGCCCAGGCGCGAGCGGAGTCGGCCCGTCGCGAGTTCGAAGAACGATTCCGTCTCTTCATGGAGCACCTTCCAGGCCTTGCGTGGATCAAGGATCGCGAGGGCCGCTACGTGTACGCGAACGATGCCGCGGTGAACACCTTTCGCAGGTCGCGGCAGGATCTCTACGGGAAGACGGACGAGGAGGTCTTCCCGCCGAGCACGGCGGCGCAGTTCCGCGCCAACGATCGTCTGGCGCTGAGCAGCCCGTCCGGGGTTCAGGCCGTGGAGACGCTGGCGCAGGAAGACGGGCGGATCCATCACTCCTGGGTGAGCAAGTTCTTGATCCCCGGCGCGAGCGGGCAGGATCCCCTCGTCGGCGGCATGGCCATCGACATCACCGAGCATCGGATCGCGGAGGAGACGCTGCGCGAGAGCGAGGAGCGGCTCCGTCTCGCGCTGGACGCGGGGCGGATGGGATCCTGGGAATGGCGGATCGGATCGCACCAGGTCACCTGGTCTCCGGGCCTCGAAGCGATTCACGGCCTCGAGCCCGGATCGTTCGAGGGGACCTTCGAGGCGTACCAGAGCGACATCCACCCCGAGGATCGCGAATACGTCCTCGATTCGCTGCGGAGAACGCTGCAGGAAGGAAAGGAGCACCGCATCGAATACCGGATCGTGCTTCCGGACGGCACGGTGCGCTGGGTGGAGGGGAGGGGGAAGCTCCTCGTGGACGAGAACGGGCGCCCGAGCCGCATGGTGGGCGTGTGCATGGACGTCGACGAGCGCAAGCGAACCGCCGTCGAGACGGCGCGTCTCTACGACGCCCTGCGGGACGCCGACCGGCGCAAGGACGAGTTCCTCGCGCTCCTCGGCCACGAGCTTCGGAATCCCCTCGCGCCGATCAGCAACGCGCTCCAGCTTCTCAAGCTCCCCGGGGCCGACCCGGCCATCTCCGTCCGCGCTCGCGAGATGATCGAGCGCCAGGTGGAGCATCTCGTGCGCGTGGTGGACGATCTCCTGGACATGTCGCGCATCATGCGGGGGCGGGTGGAGCTGAGACGCGAGCCCCTGGAGCTGGCCGCCGTCGTCGCGAGAGCCGTCGAGACCTCACAGCCCATCCTGGACGCCGAGGGGCACACCCTGTCCCTCTCGATCGCTCCGGAGCCCGTTCTGGTGGACGGCGATGCCGTGCGACTGGCGCAGGTCGTCTCGAACCTGCTCCACAACGCGGCCAAGTACACGGCTCGAGGCGGGACGATCTCCTTGAGCGCCGCGCGCGAGGGCGACCAGGCCGTGATTCGCGTGAACGACACGGGCGCCGGCATCGCGCCGGAGATCCGTGACCGCATCTTCGACATGTTCTATCAGGGATCGCGCGGTGAGAACTTGCGAGGCGGACTTGGAATCGGACTCTCCGTCGTGAAAGGGCTCACCGAGCTCCACGGGGGGACCGTCGAGGTGCACAGCGAAGGCGCCGGGCGGGGGAGCGAGTTCATCGTGCGACTGCCTCTCCTGAAACGCGAGGAGCGCGAAGCCGGCTCGGCCGTGTCCCTCGAGGGTGGCGAGAGCGGAGCATGGCCGTCTCGGCGCGTGCTCGTCGTCGACGACAATCGGGATGCCGCGGAGAGCCTCGCGCTCCTTCTCCGGCTCGAGGGGCTGGAGGTCATGGTCGCGTACGACGCCGAGTCCGCGCACGCGATCGCCGTCGCGAGTCCGCCCCAGGTCGCGTTCCTGGACCTCGGACTCCCGAGTGTCGACGGGTACGAGCTCGCCCGCCGGTTCCAGGCGGACCCGGCGCTCCGGGGCGTGGCGCTCGTGGCGCTCACGGGGTGGGGGCAGCCCGAGGATCGGCAGCGCACGCGCGAAGCGGGCTTCGCGCGTCACCTGGTGAAGCCGGTGCCGCCCGCGACGCTGCGCGGAATCCTGGCGGAGCTCCCGGCGGTTCCTGGAAACGGAAGTCCCCGCCGAGGGGGAGATCCCACATCGAGAAGCAACGCGGAGGAACCTTCGTGATGAACCGGCAACCCGGACGCAACGAACCCTGCTCCTGCGGGAGCGGGCGGAAGTACAAGAACTGCTGCGAGGGGAAAACACGGATCTTCGGGCAGAAGATACCCGGAGCCGCCATCTGGGTCCTGGTGGCGGTCGCGGGCGTGGGAGTCGCCGCGTATGCGATGCTCCGGCCCGACCGGCCCGAGCCCACCATGCCCGCCGCGGTGCCTCCCGAGGAACGGCCCGCCCCCTACACCTACGATTCGCTGACCAACCGGCACTTCGACCCGGTCCACGGGCACTGGCACGACGGCCGCCCCCCGGGCTCCCCGGGCGCTCCGGGGCAGGGCACGGGAACGCCAGCGTCCGGAACGGCTCCGGCTCCCGCTCCGCCGCCGACGGCCGCGGCGCCCAGCGCCAACACACCGGAGCCCTGGACGTACGACGCGGAGAAGAACCAGCATTGGGATCCCACGCATCAGCACTGGCACCCGGGATTGCCTCCGGCAGGGCGCTGAGGCGCCGCATGCTCCGAAGGAGGTTCTTCCTCGCCGCGGCCACGATGTTCCTCGTGACGGCAGGACTCGCCGTCGCGCCCCGGCTCGCGCGCGCCAAGGAAGACCTTCCCACGCTTCGATCCACGCGTCCGGTCGTCAGCATCCGCCAGGGGAGCGCGCTCGCTCCGGACTCCTGGCGCCTCGCCCCCGACGTGAAGCCGGACGTCTTCGAGGCGGAGCTGCCGGACGGCAAGCCGGTCCGGGTGACGTTTCTGAGCGATGTCGACTCGATCAGCTTCCAGGTCGAGGAGGGGAGCCGCCACGACTTCGTGATCCGGCACGGATCGGATCGCTGCCTCACGCGGGTCGTGGGCGTCCGCGTCGTCCCGATGGCGGTGTTCGACGAGGGGTACCAGGCGAAGCATCGCGGGACGATCACGGCCGAGATCCCGGAAGTGTACGAGCTGGTGAACATCGTCCTCGCGATGACCCCCACCGGGATCGCCGACAGCAACCTCGTGTATCAGGCGTCGCCCTATTATCGCGACGTGCGCGCGTGGTTCGATCCGCACCGTGCGCACTCCGCGGTCGCCGCACTGGACTCGATGCTCCGGATCAACCGCAATCTCTACTTCAACCTCAAGATGAACGGCTACTCGTTCGAGCTCGATGGGAACGGGCGGATCGCGCGGAGCAGGATCTACGACCGGACGGGATTCCCCGGGGAGCGCCGGAACGCGCTCCTTCCTTTTCTGGACCGGCTCCAGTCGTTCGCGGATACCACCCGGTTCCGGGCGTTCTACGAGCGGAACCGTTCCGTCTACGACGCCCAGATCGCCTTCTACCGGGACAGCGCGGACGTGAAGGAGATGCTCGCGTGGCTGAACCGAAACTTCCCGAAGTCCGGAGGCTACGACAGCAACAAGATCATCTTCTCGCCGCTCGTCGCGTACAACCAGTCGGCCACCTGGCTGGAGAGCGGCGGCTTCCGTGAGCTTCAGGCGCACGTGAACTTCCCGTATCCCGGAGACTGGCGGCGCCGCGGCGGCGTTCCCTTGTCCCAGGCGGCGGAGACCGTCGCTCGGGGCCACATCGTGTTCACCGAGCTGAACCACGGATACGTCAATCCGGAAGCCGACAAGTACGCCGATCGCGTGCTCCAGGCCATCAGCCGCCGGGACCGGTGGGTGGACCCGGCGCGCGGCCGCGGCTACTACGGGGGAATCAGCGCGTTCAACGAGTACATGAACTGGGGGCTCGCGAACCTGCGCGTCGTGGACATCGCTCCGATGGAGGACCAGTCCACGCTCCTCTCGCTCATCGACGACATGATGACGAAGAGCAGGGGATTTCCGATGTTCGCGGAGTTCAGCCGATACCTCGTCGGCCGGTACCGCGCCCGGAAGCCGGGCGAGTCGATCGCCGATCTCTACCCGGAGATCATCGCGTGGTTCGAGGCGCGAAACTCCAGCTCGGCGGCGCGCTGAGCCCATCCGTTCATCGCGCCACGGTGAGCGCCAGGGTGCGCACGCTCAGAAGGATGACGAGCACACCCACGCCGATCATGAGCGGCTTCAACGGGGCGCGGCGGCACGTCCAGGCTGCCAGGGGCGCCGCGAGCACGCCGCCGATGGCCAGTCCCGCGATCATCCGCCAGTGCGTGAGTCCCAGCGCGAGGAAGAAGGTCACGGACGCGGCGACGGTCACGAAGAACTCGACGGCGTTCACCGTTCCGATCGTCCGGCGGGGGTTGTTCCCTCGCGCGACGAGCGTCGTGGCCACGATCGGGCCCCAGCCGCCGCCCCCGATCGCGTCGGCCAGCGCTCCGAAGAATCCGAGCGGCGCGAGATGGCTCGTCACGTTCCTGGGAGGAAAGGGCCGGAACGCCTTGAGCACGATGACGGCGCCCATGACGAGGAGGTAGGACGCCACGAACGGCCGCAACACGTCCCCGGGGAGCCGCACCAGGATCGTGGCGCCGCACACCGCTCCGAGCACGCCCGGAAGGAGAAGCCGCTTCAAGAGCACCCGGTCCACGTTCCCGAAGGCGTGATGGGACACCGCCGACGCTCCGGTCGTGAGGCACTCGGCCGCATGGACGGTGGCGCTCGTCGCGGCGGGCGGGATGCCGTACGTGAGCAGCAGGGACGACGCGGTGACGCCGTAGGCCATCCCCATGGAGCCGTCGACGAGCTGGGCGAGGAAGCCGGCGAGGACGTAACCGAGGAACTCGAGAGTCATGGGGCCGGCTCGCTACGAAACGCCGGCAATGGTCGTGGATTCGAGCTTGTCCGCGACGTGGTCCCGGATCTCCCGGAACACCCGGAGGAGCTTCCGCTCGCGCTCGACGGGCGTCGGTCCGTAGAAGTGCTTGCTCGCCGAATCGGTGGGGGCGAGCGGGCCGTCGAAGAGGCGGACGATCTCGGCGAGCGAGATCTTCTCCGCCGCCCGCGCGAGACGGTACCCGCCGCGCTGCCCCCGCTGGCTCTGGACGACGCGCGAGCGCTTCAGCGCGAGGAGGATCTGCTCGAGGAATTTCGGCGGAATGCCCTGGGAGGACGCGATCGAGTGCACGGACAGGTAGGCGTCCGGCGCCTGCCGGCCCAGGTGGATCAGGGCGAGGAGGGCGTACTCGCTTCGCGTGGTCAGTCGCATCGGTGGTCCCTCGCCTGGAGATAATGGCGACTAATTCCATAGGAATAATACCATAAACTTCCGGCCGAGCGTGCCGATTTCGCCTCCCCGCCGCCGGCGCGACGGACGTGTGCGATCCGGTCCCCTGGATGCGTTCTACCTCTGTCGGGTGGGGGACCGCGGCGTCTGCCGGAGCGTCGCGTCGCCCCTCCTCCTCCCCGCACGTGAACCGCAACTCCCGACCAACCAAGGAGGAACACCATGCCACGCATCCGCCCGGGTCCGATCGTTCTTGCCTTGCTCCTCGTCCTCTGCGGGGCGCCGCCCGTCCTGGCGTCGAGTCAGGGCGGGAAACCGATCGTCGTGTTCCAGCCCGGTTCGCGCCCCTATGGGAAG
This sequence comes from Candidatus Eisenbacteria bacterium, assembly GCA_035712245.1. Classification (GTDB taxonomy): domain Bacteria; phylum Eisenbacteria; class RBG-16-71-46; order SZUA-252; family SZUA-252; genus WS-9. The sequence continues at coordinate 3,466 of DASTBC010000274.1, read as the reverse complement.
ACATTCGGGGAGTGGTCGGCGGAGTGGTGGAAGTGGGCCTACTCCATCCCCGTGGACCGGAACCCGCTGTTCGACGAGACCGGAGCGAACGCGGGGGAAGGCCAGGACGGACAGGTCTTCTATCTCGCCGGCGTCTTCAACGTGTCCGGGACGGTGACCCGCAGCGTCACGGTGCCCCCGGGCAAGGCGCTCTTCTTCCCGCTCCTCAACGTCGAGTGGGACAATCACTGTCCTCCCGTCGATCCTCCGATGGACGAGTCCCAGCTTCGCGCCGTCGTGAACGAGAACCTCGACATGGTGAGCGCCCTGACGTGTGAGGTCGACGGAACGGAGCTTCCGGATCTCTTCAGTTACCGTTCCACGTCCCCGTCGTTCGACGTCACGTTCCCGGACAACAACATCTTCCAGCTCTTCGGCTGCGATCACATCACGCCGGGCACGTACTCGGGGTTCGTGAGCGGTGGTTACTACGTGATGCTCGCGCCGCTCCCGAAGGGCATGCACACGATCCGCTTCGGAGGCTCGGTGGGGGATCCCCCCTTCTTCACTCTCGACGTCACCTATCACGTGTTCGTGTCGCCTTCGGAAGAAAACCCGGGTCCCATTCTCGCGTCGGTCGTGCCGAATCCGCTCAACCCGGAGGCGGTGCTGCGGTACCGGGTTCCCAAGGAAGGACCGGTCACGGTGACGATCTATGACCTGAACGGACGGTTGGTGCGTACGCTCCTCGCCGCAGAGCATCGCGCGGCGGGATCACACCAGGCCGTGATCGACGGCAGGGACGCTCAGGGCCGGAAACTCGCGTCCGGCGTCTACTTCTACCGCGTCGAGGCAACCGACGCGTCCATCGGCGGACGCTTCACCATCATGAAGTAGGGGAAAGGAGCGCACCCATGCGTCGACTCGCACGTTCCACCTCCGCGCTCGGCGTCGTCGCCGCCATGACCGTCGCGGTCCTTCTCGCGACGTCACCGGCCCATGCGACGATGGGCGTGATCCAGAGACCCATCTCGGATTTCGTGGATGCCCAGGGATCCACCAATCTGTTCATTCCGCCCGTGCCCGACTACATCGGGTGGTTCGACAACCCGCCCCACGAGTTCGCCTCGGTCGACTACGCCGGGCTCGTCTCGGAGTGGCTGATCCAGAACGGCGGTCCGAACCTGGGAACCATCGTCAGCGGGACGGTCGTGGACCGTCCGCTCCAGGACGGCAGGACCCTGGTGACCGTCGTCCTGAACACGCAGAACGCCAACAGCTGGGTCGTCCCGTTCGGAGCGGACTTCGCCACGGGTCCGCTCCTCTTCGGATACCGCGGGCAGGATCTGCTCGCGAATCCATCCCTCACCCCTGCTCTTTGCGGCAGTCACTTCCGGGTCGACTTCAAGAACACGGCCCCCGGAGCGGCGCTCCCGGACCTCGTCGACGCGTTCATCCTGGGCAATGCCGCCCCGGGCCAGGAGCTTCGGATGCTCTCGTTCCGCGCCGAAGGCAATGGGCCTCTTCGCGCGGAATTCGGAGTTCCGGACGGAACGCCGGGGAGGCTGGGGGTGAGCCAGACGGGACTCTTCATGACCCAGTTCCAGGGCGCCACGGGCGACGGATTTCCCGCCGAGCGGGTGGATCTCACGGTCATCGGACAGTAGATCCCCCTCGCGCTCCCGCCCGGCACGGGGGCGCGTTTCGTGAAGCGGCCGGCGCTCGAACAAGTCGGGCGCCGGCCGTTCCCATTCGTGGCGGCTCCTCGATTCGATGCGCGGCACCGTGTACACTCCGCGCCCATGCCCTTGCTTCGGCTCATCGCGACGCTGCTCGTGGCCGGCCTCCTCGCGGGGTGCTCGCTCTCGGAGGAAGAGGCCTCGTTCCTCGCCAAGCGCGACTTCCTGAAGCGCCAGAACCAGGGCATCCGCGAGCTGATCGAAGAAGAGGAGAAGGGTTCCATCGTGCCGACCGGGCGGTTCCTGGTGGGCATCCACGAAACGGTCGTCGGCGACCTCCTCCGCTCGCAGCTCCCGCTCACGCGCCCTCTCGGGAAGCGCTTCGTCCTGCGTCTCGAGCGCGCGACCGTGCTCCTCCGCGACAAGTTCGGCGTGATCACGCTCGACGGCGAGATCCATCGTCCCCAGACCCCGCATCGGAAGACCGCGATCCGCGTCTTCGGAGGCCTCGGCGCCGTCGCGGTCGATTCCGTCTCGGACCTGCTCCACATCGACATCGCCGTCGATCACATCGAGCTCGTCGAGGCCGGGCTTCTCGAAGGCATCCTGGGGGCCGGCAGCAAGAAGTTCCTGGCCGAGCGCGGCCGCGAGCTCCTCCAGGACGAGCTGCCGCGGCTCACGGTGCCGGTCCGGCTGGGACGGTCGATCCGCGTGCCCCCGATCCGCGAGGGCGCGCTCCAGCTCGACTCGCTCGTGGTGCCGCTCCATCTCTCCGTGGAGCGCGTGATCGCGGCGCGCGAGAAGCTCTGGGTGACGCTGCACGCCGAGGTGGGAACCGTCACGGGGGCGGAACGGGGCCTGGCGGTCGCCGTGAAGAAGAAGCCCCGCCCCGGAGATGGGAAGTGACCGCAACCCGCGTCGCCGCGGCGGTCGTGATCCTCGGGATCGCGCTCCTCGGGATCACGAGGCTCGGCGGCACCCGCAATCCGGATCCGGAGCGGATCGCCGCGTGGAACGCGGAGATCGCACGTCTCCAGGCCGAGCAGGACTCCCTACGGGCCCGTGCCGCGGCCCTGGTCGCGGCGGACGAGCGGATCCAGTCTCTCCCGGAAGGGGAGGTCGTGGTCGCCGTGCCCACGGCGTTCGTGCGCTCCGTGGTGGCCCGACTCTTCGAAGACGTGGCGAGCAACGTGACCCTGAGCCTGGGCGGGATCAAGGCGCACGCCCAGAAGAAGGTGAAGAAGATCGTCACGATCGGAGAGTTCACCGTGGACGTGGACATCACGCGCGTGGTGGGAAGGCTCCGCCCCGGGAAGCCCGGGATCGCGTTCGGCGGGGACAGCGTCTCGCTCTCGCTTCCCGTCACCATCGCGGAGGGGCGTGGCGAAGCGACGATTCACTTCGTCTGGGATGGAAGGAACGTCGCGGATCTCACGTGCGGGGACCTGGACATCACTCAGGAAGTGACCGGCACGGTGATCCCGGACGATTACCTCGTCACCGGGGCGCTCCACCTCCGCGTCTCGGGACGACAGGTGCTGGCCACGCTCCGATTCCCGGAGACACGACTGAGGATTCGCGTGAAGCCCTCCAAGGAGTCATGGGATGCCATCCACGCGATTCTCGAGGAGAAGAAAGGGGTGTGCGGCTGGGTGCTGGAGAAGGTCGACGTCCCCCAGCTGCTGACGAATCTCACCTCGGAGAAAGGCTTCAACGTGAAGCTCCCGATCGACAAGATCCGGCCCCTGTTGCTTCCTGCCGGCATTCGAGATTCGGTGTCGGTGGGAGGTCGGACGCTTGCGGTGGCG
>DASTBC010000273.1 GCA_035712245.1 Candidatus Eisenbacteria bacterium | reverse complement strand
GACCGGACGCGTGGACCTCTTGGACGACGCGCTCCAGGACGTGTACCATGTGCCGCATCGCGCGCGTCTGATTCCCGCGTTCGAGCGCGCCGTCGAAGCGGGAACGCGCGCGGGAGCGTTCGGGGTCACGATCAGCGGAAGCGGACCGACGCTGCTCGCCCTGCACGCACCCGGTCCGACGGCGGGGGTTCGGGTCGGCGCGGCCATGATTCGCGAATTCGCCCGCGCCGGCGTCCACGCCCGAGCGATCCCGGGGCTCATCGCGGCTCGAGGAGCCGTGTCGCGAACTCTTGGCTAGGAGCGCACGGAAGCCACCTTGCCCCTGCTCGTCCAGAAGTACGGCGGAACCTCCGTCGGCAGCCCGGAACGCATCCAGAAGGTGGCCGAGCGCATCGCGGCCACCCGGCGGGCCGGGACCGACCTCGTCGTGGTCGTCTCCGCCATGGGCGATACCACCGACGACCTCCTCGATCTGGCCCAGAAGGTCTCCACTCGGTCGCATCCGCGCGAGCTCGACATGCTCCTCACGGCCGGCGAGCGTATCTCCATGGCGCTCGTGGCGATGGCTGTGAACGACCGCGGGCTCGAGGCGGTCTCGTTCACGGGGTCCCAGAGCGGAATCGTCACCGACACCTCCCACACCCGCGCTAAGATTTTGGAGGTAAAGGCCGATCGAATACGGGAGGAGCTCTCCCGCGGGAGAGTCGTCATCGTTGCGGGGTTCCAAGGAGTTAGCCGGGACCGGGAGGTGACGACGCTGGGGAGGGGAGGCTCCGACACGACCGCGGTCGCCCTGGCCGCGGCCCTGGGCGCAGAGGAATGCGAGATCTACACCGACGTGGACGGGGTCTACACGGCGGATCCACGGATCGTGCCCGGCGCGAGAAAGCTCCCCGGGCTCTCCTATGACGAGATGCTGGAGCTCGCCTCCCTGGGGGCGAAGGTGCTCCACAACCGGTCGGTCGAGATCGCGCGGCGGTTCCGGGTGCCGGTTCACGTGCGGTCGAGCTTCAACGGCAACGAAGGTTCTCGTATCGGAAAGGGCGGCTCGATGGAACAGGTGGTGATCCGCGGCATCGCGCACGATCCCGACGTGGCCAAGGTGGCGCTCCTGGGCGTCCCCGACCGGCCGGGGGTCGCGGCGGAGATCTTCCGCGCGCTGGGAGGGCACGGGGTGAACGTCCGGATGATCGTCCAGGCGAGCGGGTCCGACGCGAAGAACGACGTCACGTTCGCGGTGGGCTCGCACGACGTGCGGACGGCGCTCCCGATCGTCGAGGAGCTGCGGCAGCGGCTCGGCGCGCGCGCGTTCGTGTACGACCCCGACGTGGCGATCCTGTCGGTCGTCGGCGAAGGGCTTGCCACGTCTCCAGGCACCGCGGGCGAGGTGTTCGCGGCGCTGGCACAGGCGGGGGTGAACATTGAGATCATCAGCACTTCATCCATCACGATCACCTGCATCGTCCGGAAGGCCGACGTCGAGCGAGCCGTCCGATCGCTCCACGACGCGCTCCGGCTGGAACAGGAGCCCGAAGCGGCTTGACGGACCCGCCTCCATGCAGGTGCTCGAAAAGCCAAGCGTGCTGCGGCGGGGAGCCGCGCCGCCGGACGAGCGCACGACCGCGATCTTCCTCGCGGCCTCGTGCCTGATCCACGCCGCGCTGCTCGCCTTCTTCATCACGAAGACGCGGGTGCCGATCCAGGTCGCGCTTCCCGAGTCGGGCGGCGCGCCGCGGGCGCGGCAGCAGCTCGTCCGCCTCGCCCCGCTCCGCACGTTTCCGCCCGCGGAAGCCGTGACCGAGCCGCCCGAGGCATCGCGCGCGCGTCCGAAGCCGGCCCTGATCAAGCGCTACACTCCGGGAGCGCAGGTCGTCGTGCGCGAGGAGCGCGGGCCGACCAAGAAGACCGCGACCGAGGAGGCGAAGACGTCGCCGCGCACGGTCGCGCCGACCGCCGCGGGCGATCTCTCGCCGCGATGGTATTCCGCGGACTCGTCGCGCATCACGAGCGTCGCGACGGACGGCGACTTCCGGTTCTCGGCGTACCTGGCCATGATCCGGAACAAGATCGGCTCGCGATGGGTGCCTCCGCCGGGGGTGAGTGACGCGAAAGCCAAGCTGTACTTCCGCATCCAGCGCGACGGTTCGGTCACGCTGCAGCGAATCGAATCCTCGTCCGGCCACGCGTTCTTCGATCAGACGGCGATGCGCGCCTTGCTCGCCGCCACACCGCTCCCGCCGCTTCCGGCGGGGTACACGGATAGCTACCTGGGGGTTCACTTTGGGTTCGAGTACCAGCAATAACCGCAGGGCACGGCCCTGGCTGATCGTGCTCCTCGCGCTCGTGGCGCTCCTGCCGTCGCGGCCGGGACGCACGCAAACGGACGTCGACCTGAACATCAAGGCGACGGGGAACGTGAAGTCGCCGCTCCTCCTCGCGCGCTTCCGCGGCGGCTCCGGGGCGGGGAACATGGCGAACGGAGCGCGCGACGTCGCGCGCCATGACTTCGAGCTCTCGGGCGTCTTCACCGTGCGTGACGTCGAGGCGCTCGAGGGGAAGCTCGAGCCCGACCCCGCGCAGCAGGGGACCGTGCGGGTGGAGGGCCTGGTGGAGACCTCGGGGTCGGGGCTCAAGTTCACCGGCACGGTCTACGACGTGGGCACCGGGGAGCAGGTGTTCCAGCGCATCTATCCGTTCGCGCGCACCGAGCTCCGCGCGACGATGCACCGGTTCAACGACGACGTGCTCGAGGCCCTCACGGGCGACCGCGGCATCGCGGAGACGAAGATCGCGTTCGTCCGCCACTCCGGGAAGTACAAGGAGGTGTGGATCGCGGACTACGACGGCGAGAACGCGCGCCAGCTCACGCACGACCGCAGCATCGCGCTCTCGCCCGTGTGGGCGCCGTGGGGCAGCGAGGTGGCGTTCACGACGTACAAGCGCGGGAATCCCGATCTCTATCTCTTCGACTTCTCGCGCGGCGCCTCGTACCCGTTCTCGACCCGGCCCGGTCTCAACACGGCTCCTTCGTACTCCCCCGACGGGAAGTGGATCGCGTGCACGCTGACACGCGACGGAAACGCGGAGATCTACATGATCAGCCGCGACGCGCAGACCGCGCGGAGGCTCACGCGGAACCAGCGCATCGATTCGTCGCCGTCCTTCAGCCCCACGGGGCGCGAGCTCGTCTTCACGTCGGACCGTTCCGGTTCGCCCCAGGTGTACGTGATGGACGTGGAGGGGTCGAACCAGAGGCTTCTCACGCTGGAGGGCAAGTACAACGATTCGCCGCAGTGGTCCCCCAAGGGGGACAAGATCGTCTACGCGTCGAGGCACGACGCGATCTTCGACGTGATCGTGATGGACGCGAACGGGAGGAGCCCGGTCCAGATCACGTTCCAGGCGGGCCACAACGAGAACCCCCGGTGGTCCGCGGACGGAAGGAAGATCTACTTCAGCTCCACTCGCTCGGGACGCCGGCAGATCTACATGATGAATACCGACGGGAGCGACGTGACCCAGCTCACCCGGGGAGACGAGACCTTCAACCCGGCCACCGGGCCCAGGCCCCGGAGGCGCTCGCCCACGGCCAAAGCGGCCGGGACGGGTTGACCCTGGGGGGGTGCTGTGCTAGCGTGCAATGAGTGGAAGTCGTTGTGGCCCAACGAAGTTGAACCCATGGGGGAACCGACCATGAGCCGTCCCAGGATTGTGACGATCGCGTTCGCGATGATCCTCGCCGCGTCACTGGCGACCCTCGGCTGCTCCTCCCGGAAGCAGGCGCAAGTCGAGACGCCTCCTTCGCCGCCGCCGCCGACCGAGACCACCGAGGCGCCTCCGCCTCCGCCCCCCGCGGCGAGCCAGAACACCGAGCCCACGGAGACCGCGGCCGGCCTCCAGGACGCGTTCTACGACTACGACGACGCGTCGATCCGCGCCGACGCGCGCGCGGCGCTCGAGGCGAACGGACGCTATCTCGAGCGGAACACGAACATGAACGTCATCATCGAGGGCCACTGCGACGAGCGCGGCTCGGTCGAGTACAACCTCGCGCTGGGCGAGCGCCGGGCCCGCGCCGCCAAGGAGTTCCTCACGAGCTACGGGATCCCGGCGAACCGCATGACCACGATCTCCTACGGCAAGGAACGCCCGTTCGCGACGGGCAGCAGCGAAGAGGCCTGGGCGCAGAACCGGCGCGCCCACTTCGTCTCGAAATGACGCGCGGACGTCACTTCACGCTCGGAGCGGTCGCGGCCCTCACGGCCGCGGCCGCGATCGCGGCGGGGTGCGCTCCGGGCGGGTACTACCGGAGCAGCCAGTCGAGCCTTGACAGCCTTCTCGTGCTCCAGACCCAGACGGCGAAGCGGGTCGACATGGTCGAGAAGAAGATCGAGGCCACGCGTGAGGGCACACAGGTCACGCGCGCCGGCACGGACACGCGATTCCGCGACGTCTCGCAGCGGCTCGACGTGATCGACGGAAAGCTCGACGCGCTGAACGCGCGCATGACGCAGCTCTTCCAGAAGGTCGACGCGGTCCGGTACCAGAGCCAGAGCGCGCCCGCGGGCGGCGCCGGCGGCACGCGCGACAGCATCCTGCCCGGTGCGACGGGAGGCAACGATCCCGAGGCGCTCTACCAGGCGGCGTACACGGACATCGCGGCGGGGCGGTACCAGCTCGGACGCGAGGCCTTCCAGACGTATCTGAAGCAGTTCCCGGACACCGAGGTCGCCGACAACGCGCAGTACTGGATCGGAGAGTCCTACTACGCGTCCGGGGAATTCGCGCCCGCGATCGAGGAGTTCCAGAAGGTGGTGAAGGAATACCCCAAGGGCGACAAGGTCCCGGCGGCGATGCTGAAGGTCGGCCTATCACAGTCGCGGCTCAAGCAGACGGCCGAGGCGAACAAGACGTACCGCGCGCTCGTGCAGCGATATCCCAAGAGCCCGGAAGCCGCGATGGCGCGGGAGAGGCTCGCGGCGAAGCAGTAGCGCGACGAGCCAAAGAAGGGCGGCTCAGCGCTGCGCGTCCCATGCGGACGGGCGGAGACGTGTGGGCGGGTTTGACCTCCTTGCTCGCTCGTTCGAAGTTGGTGT
>DASTBC010000272.1 GCA_035712245.1 Candidatus Eisenbacteria bacterium | reverse complement strand
GACGAGCCCTCGAAGGAGTGGTATTACCGGCTCGTCTACGGGAGCCAGAAGAACGCGTACGCCTTCCACAAGAACGGCTTCAGCCCCGCGCGGCTGGAGTGGTTGCTGCGGGAGGCGGGCTTCCGCGAGGTGCGGCACGTGCCCAACACGATCCACTTCTATCCTGTGGCCATCGCCGAGGCGATCAAGTAGCGGGTGCGCCTCTTCCTCGCGATCCCGAGGAGCCCGAACCCCTCGTTCACGTCGGATCTCTGGAAGGCGAACCTCCACGATCCGCTCGTGGACATGGGTCACGACGTCGTGCTGTGGGACGAAGGGAGCCAGCCGCTCTTCGACCTGGATCCCGACGCGGCAGGAACCGTTCCGGTCCGCGCCCGGTTCAGCCAGCGGTTTCTCGACTCCGTCGAGTCCGCGCACCGCTCGAGCCCCCTCGATCTCGTGATCACCTACTTCTCCGACAGCCATCTCGAGCCAGGCGCGATCGATCGCGTGCGCGAGCGCGTGGGGCCCATCGTGAACTTCTTCTGCAACAACGTGCACCAGTTCCATCTGGTGCGGAGGACGGCCAAGCACTACCTCGCGTGTCTCGTCCCGGAGGCCGAGGCGCTCGGGCGCTACAAAGCCGTGGGGGCGATGCCTCTGTTCTTTCCCATGGCGGCCAACCCGAAGATCTACCGCCCCGTCGCGGCTGCGCCGCGATATGACGCCACGTTCGCGGGGCAGCGCTACGGAGACCGGACCGCGGGAATCCTCGCGCTGCGCGAGGCCGGCGTGGACGCCCACGCGTTCGGACAGCACTGGGCGCCGAGCGCCTCCGCGGGAACGGTGCCTGCCGCGACGACGCGCGGCGCCTCCGTGGGCCGGATTCTCGAGCTCGTGCTCCAGGGCAGGAATCCGTTCGTGGCCGCGCGCGACCGGCGCGACTGGGAGCGGCTCCGCGCGCGCCATCCCGGCGCGTTGCACGGTCCCGTGGGAGACGAAGCCTACGTGGCCCTCTTCAGCGAGAGCCGGATCAGCCTCGGCTTCCTCGTCCTGGGGGACACGCACCGCACCCGGCGCCCCCTGCGGCAGATCCGCCTCCGCGAGTTCGAAGCCCCCATGGCCGGAGCCTTCTACCTGACGGGATGGCTCGAGGAGATGACGCGCCATTACGAGGTGGGGAAGGAGATCCTCTGCTATCGATCCCTCGAGGAGATGGCCGATCTCGCGCGCCACTACCTCGCGAACGAGACCGAGCGGGAGCGGATCCGACGCGCCGGACACGAGCGCGCGAAGCGGGATCACACCTGGCAGCGTCGGTTCGAGGGTCTCTTCGCCGAGCTGCTCCGGATGGGAGTGCTGCGCTCCTAGTCCCGCCTCCCGGGCCGGCCGCGTTGCCTTCCAGCGGCGCCTGTGCTCCAATGGGCGTTCCTTCGTTCGGACTCGACCGAATCGTGAACGGGACTCCCATGCGTCTCCTCCATTTCGTCGTGGCAGCCTTCGCCCTCACCGCTCCGGTGGCGCTCGGGGTCGCGCCCGCACCCGCTCCGGCCGCCACGTCTCCCCACTCGCTGCCGGGGTTCACGTACGTGTCGCCGGCGCCGGGCTCCCAGCTCCATCGCCCCGAGACCAACATCATCGTCCGGCCCGGCGGCGTGATCGATCTCTCCTCGCTGACCGAGGACCGGATCACGGCCACGGGGTCGCTCACGGGGGAGCACCCGGGAACGCTCCGTCTCTCCGACGACGGGGAGACGATCCTGTTCCGTCCCGTGATGCCGTTCTGGCACGAGGAGGCGGTGACCTGCTCGATCGCGGCCGGGATCCGTACCGCCGCGGGGGACACGCTCGACGGAGCCTCGTTCACCTTCCACATCGGTCCATCGCTGGATGCCGCAGCGCTCGATCCGGGGAGCGGGCTGGCGGATCGCATCGGCTGGTCGATGGAACCGGATGCGATGCGAAGCCCGTCCTGGAGTCCGGCCACCTCGCTCGACTCCGTTCCCGGTCTCCCGGACTACCAGCTCTCCGTCACGGGCCCCACGGCTCCCGGCCATCTCTTCGTCTCCGATTTCCGGTTCGACGACCCGAGCTACCGGTCGCACCTCATGATCCTCCGGAACGACGGCACGCCCGTCTTCCAGAAGTACCTCGGAGAGCAGGGTCTCGACTTCAAGGTCCAGCTCCATCGCTGGCTCACCTACTTCGACGGCGCGCGGGGCACCTACTACGTTCAGAACGCGAACGGGGCCGTCGTGGACTCGATCCAGACCGGGAACGGCTATCCCATCGACCTTCACGAGCTCATCCTGCTCCCCAACGGGCATTCCCTCCTCATGTCGTACGATCGCCAGCCCGTGGACATGAGCGCGGTGGTGGAGGGGGGCAACCCCGACGCGATCGTGGTCGGCCTCGTCCTCCAGGAACTGGATCTCGAGAAGGACGTCGTCTTCCAGTGGCGCTCCTGGGACCACTTCCAGATCACGGACGCCACATCGCGAAGCCTCACGACCGCGACCGTCGACTACGCGCACGGGAACTCGATCGAGCCCGACCACGACGGGAACCTGATCTTCTCGAGCCGCCACATGGACGAGGTCACGAAGGTGAGCCGGGAGACCGGCGCGATCCTCTGGCGGCTCGGCGGGAAGAACAACCAGTTCACGTTCGTGAACGATCCGGATCGCTTCGCCTGGCAGCACTCCGCGCGCCGGCTCGCCAACGGGAATCTCCTCCTCTACGACAACGGGAATACGCACACGCCGTCCTACTCCCGCGCGGTCGAGTACGCGCTCGACGAGGCGAACAGGACGGCGACCCTCGTGTGGCAGTACCGGAACACCCCCGACACGTTCGGCGGAGCGATGGGGTCCGTGCAGCGCCTCCCGAACGGAAACACCCTCATCGGCTGGGGGTCCACGAACCCGACCGCGACGGAGGTGACTGCCGACGGAAGGAAGGTGGCGGAGCTGAACCTCCCGACGGGAACCTTCTCCTACCGCGCGTTCCGGTTCGAGTGGCCGCCCACGCTCTCGATCGCTCCTCGAGTCGATTCGGATGCGATCGATGTCGGCCGGAAGGGCCAGCACCTCAGCTTCCGGTTCTCGTCGGACGAGTTCTCGGTGTTCGAGGTGGACTTCGCCACCCTGCGTCTCGCCGGAGCACTGAGTCCCGTCGAGATCCGGGTCGGCGATCCCGTGCCGGCCGGGGCGTGGAGCCGGAGCGGACACCGGCTCGCGGCCACCCTGGCGTCCTCGGAGGCGAAGGTCACCTTCTCGGTGGAGTCGCTCCTTCCGTATCTCAAGAGCGGATCGCAGCAGCTCTCCCTCACGGGGAAGCTCCGGAGCGGCGAGGCGATCACGGGATCGGTCACCGTGAAGGTCTCCGGCGAGCGGAGCGCGCGGGCACGGGTTCTGAGCCCCGTCGGCGCGTTTCCGATCCAGCTCGCGGTGCGCGCGACGGGCGTGCCGCGATCGGTCACGTTCGAGGCGCACGACGTCCACGGACGGCGCGTCGCCCGGTGGACCGCGACGAGCGACGCCGCGGGCCACGTCACGTGGGACGGGCGCGCGAGCGACGGCCAGCGTCTCCGGTCTGGGATCTACTTCGTCGGGACCGAGGGCTCGGTGCTCGCGGAGCGGGCCAAGGTGGCGGTCGTCAAGTAGCGCGTCTCCGCTGGGACTCGGCGATCACCCGGCCCTCCACATCGCCAGCGTGCCGAGCAGCGCGAGCGAGAGGATCAGCCAGACGACGTCCCCACCGCGGGGGCGAACCCCCTTCCCGCTCATCGCCCCGACCGACACCGCGAGCGTGGCGAGCCCGGCCGCGGCGTACGCGTACGGAAGCGCCATCTCGCCCGCGCCCGCGGACGCGAACCAGGCGTAGGCGGCCCCCATCACGAGGGGCTGCGTGATTCCGATCCGGAGCCACAGCGACCGCCCTCCCAGCGGAAGCGATCCGAGTCCCCAGGCGTGAGCCGCGACACGGCAGTACTCGCCGAAGAGCGAGGCCGCCATCAGCGGTCTCGCCGCGTCGAACCGGTCCGAGTAGAGGACGTGGAGGAGCGGCGTCGCGGCGACCACCGCGAAGGCGAAGGCGCCCATCGCGAGGAGGGTGATCGGCCGCCACTGGCGCACGGTGTACGCGCGCACCGCGTCCGCGCCGCCCGCGGCGGCGGCGGCGCTCACCTTGCCGAACGCGTACCCCGAGTAGTACGCGTAGAAGACCGCACCGATCTGCTGCGAGAGCGCGAGCGCCGCCTGCAGGAGTCCGTTCCACTCCACGCCCTGCGTTCTCAGATAGTGGGCCCGGAGCGCGAGCAGCGTCCCCACGTCGAGCAGCGACAGGGAGAGCGCGGCGATGCCCACGCCGAGGAGGGCGCGCGCCTCCCGACCCGCGAGGACCGGAGTCGGACGCGGGACGGTGATCGGGTCGAGCTCGCGCCGGCGGAGGAAGAGCACCGCGGCCATTCCCGCGGGCCACACGAGGATCGTGCCCCAGGTCCCTCCGGTCAAACCGAAGCGTGGCACGAGAGCCATCGTGAGCGCGACGGACACGGCGCCTCCCGCCGCGAAGAACGCGAGCGGAGCCTTCAGGTCCGAGCGCCCGGCGAGGGCGCCGAGCAGGATGTTCGCGACCGCGATGGAAAGCACCGCGACCGAGGAGATCCGGACGAGTCCTGCATACGCGGGCGTCCCGAGGATGGCCTCGGAGATCGGCTCGGCGAGGAGCACGCACGCGACCGCAAGGCCCAGTCCGGCGATCGTCACGAGGGAGAGCGCGGTCCACACGCTGCGCCTCGCGGCCGCGTCGTCGTCCCGGCTCGATGCCGCGGCGACCGAGCGCGTGAGGGGGAGCGCCAGCCCCAGTCCGGAGGCGAGGCCGAGCCACGTGGATCCGGAGGCCACCTGCGCGAGAATGCCGATGCCGGCGACATCCAGGTGGACGGCGAGCCATTTGTTCCGGATCACGCCCGTGATCGCCGAGAAGATCGGACCTCCCGCGCTGACGACGATCCGGTTCAGCCGGTCGATCCAGAGGGCCGCGTCCACGGCAGCATGATACACTCGCGCCTCGGATGTGCGGCATCGCCGGTATCGTCTCCCTCACCGAACGCCCTCCCGATCCGGAGTGGGGCGCGATCCTCACGCGCGCCTTGAAGCACCGGGGTCCCGACGGAGACGGCGTGTTCTCGGATTCCCGTGTCCTCCTCGCGCACACGCGCCTCGCGATCATCGACCGGAGCGAGGGAGGCCGCCAGCCCATGGCCTCGGGATCCGGCGATCACCTGCTGATCGTGAACGGAGAGATCTACAATCACGCGGAGATCCGCCTCGACCTCGAGCGCGAGGGCGTGGCGTTCCGTTCGCGGTCCGACACGGAAGTGCTCGTCGAGGCGCTCGCGAGGTGGGGGGCCGGCGCGCTCGCCCGCGTGAAGGGGATGTTCGCGCTCGCGCGATACGACCGCCGTGCGGGGACGATCCTCCTGGCCCGCGACCGGCTCGGAAAGAAGCCGCTCCTCTACGTGCGCACGCCCGAGTGGCTCGCGTTCGCATCCGAAGCGGCCGCGCTCCTCCGGCTTCCGTTCGTGCGGCCCAGGCTCGACCCCGCGGCGCTCTGCTCCTACGCGCGCCATCTCTACGTCCCCGCGCCCGCGTCGATGATCGACGGAATCCGCAAGCTGCCACCGGCCTCGACGCTCGAGATCCCGGCCGGAGCGCCGGCCGGCGCGCGGGAAGGACGGGATCCGCTCGAGCCCCGCCGCTACTGGTCGATTCCCGCCTGGCCGAACGGCGCCGCGGTGCCTCCGCGGAACGACGAGGCGCTGGACCGCGAGCTCGACGACCTCCTCGTCGACGCGACGCGGCTGCGGACCGTGAGCGACGTGCCGATCGGCGTCTTCCTGAGCGGCGGGATCGACTCGAACACCGTGCTGTCCGCGCTCCATCGCGCGGGGCACCGGCCCATCCGGGCGTTCACGGTGGGATTCGAGGGGCTGCCCGACGAGCGCGAGCTCGCGCGCGCGGGCGCGGCGCGGTACGCGGACGAGCACACCGTCCTCGACATCCGCGCCGACGTGGCCGAGGAGGTGCCGCGCATCCTCCGCCACTTCGGCGAGCCGCTCGGGGACAGCGCCATCGTGACCACCTATCTCATCGCGCGGGAGGCGTCGCGCCACGTGACCGTGATCCTGAACGGGGACGGCGGGGACGAGCTCTTCGGGGGCTACGCGCGCTACCCGTTCGCGCGCCGGCTCGACCTCGCGGCCACGGTTCCGGGAGGGCTCCGCCTGGCGCGCCGCCTGTACGCGGGACGCGACTACCTGGATTCCTTCTTCGACGCGGTCTCGAAGCGCGAGTACGGACGCGCGGCCCGGCGGCTCACGTCCGTGATGACCTCCGATCAGGCGGCCGCGATCTTCACGAACGGCGCCGGCGGCGCCGGTCCGGATGGAATCGGCCCCGTCGCGGACGACCTCACGTCCGCGCTCTTCTCCTGGGACACGAACGCGTACCTTCCCGACGATCTCCTCGTGAAGGTGGATCTCGCGTCCATGGCGCACGGACTCGAGAACCGCTCGCCCTTCCTGGACCATCGGTTCTTCGAGAGGGTCGCGCCGCTCCCGCCGTCGAGGCGCGCGCATCCGTTCCGCACGAAGCCGATCCTGCGCCGGCTCGCGCGAGGGCGCGTCCCGGACGAGATCCTGCGCGCGCCCAAGCAGGGCTTCCAGCTCCCGCTCGAGCGGTGGCTCCGGGGACCGCTCGCGGGCTGGCTCGACTCGCTCCTCCTCGATCCCCAGGCCACGGGGGCGCTCTATCGTCCCGGCGCGCTCCGAAGCGAGCGCGACCGGTTCCACTCGGGCGCGGCGGATCCGCATGCGCCGTACCGGCTCTGGGGGCTCGCCACGCTCGAGCTCTGGGCGCGCGAATTCCACGTGGAGATTCCATGACGGAACCACCCCTCGTCAGCGTCCTCCTCGCGAGCCGGAACGGGTCTCGATACCTGGAGGAGTCCCTCGCGAGCCTCGAGGCGCAGAGCTACCCCGCGATCGAGATCGTCGCCGTGGACGACGGCTCGAGCGACCGCACGTCCGAGATCCTGGCCGCGTTCGCGCGCCGCCACTCCGGCGCGCGCCTTCTCCGCACGGAGGGGATCGGCCTCGCCGGAGCGCTCGCGAAGGCCGCGAACGAAGCGCGTGGCGTGTATCTCGCGCGGCAGGACGACGACGACCGCTCGCATCCCGAGCGCATCGCGCGTCAGGTCGCGCACCTCGAAGCGCATCCCGCCACCGCCGTGCTCGGCACGGCGGCGACGGTGATCGACGCGCAAGGGAGTCCGATCCAGGCGTATCCGGTCCCGGCGGACGCCGCCTCGATCCGGCGCACGCTGCTCCGGGCGACTCCCTTCGTGCACGGCTCCGTGATGATGCGCCGGGATGCGTACGAGCGCGCGGGCGGCTATCGCGCGGCGTTTCGCGCGTCGCAGGACTTCGATCTCTGGCTCCGCATGGGGCCGGACGCCGCGCTCGTCAACCTTCCGGAATCGCTCTACGAGTGGAGGAGCCACCCGGGCGGAGTCTTCGCCCGCGCCCGCACGGACCAGCTCTTCTACGCCGCCGCCGCGCGCGCGTTCGCGGACGAGCGCCGGCTCGAGGGGCGCGACTCGATCGCGCTCCTCGAATCGTGCCCGTCGGCGGAGCGAATGCTCGAGCGCTACCGGCACGCAGGGCGTCTCGCCTTCTATCTCGGCGAGATCCACGCCCGGGAGGGCCTCGCGCGCGAGGCTCGCCGCTATCTCGGCCGCGCGCTCTCCGATCCGCGTTCGTGGAGCCGGGCGCTTCCGTGGTGGCTCCTCACGTGGGGGCTCCCGCTCACGGCGCGAGGCCGTCGCGCCCGCGCCCGCGCCGCGTGAGAATCCTCCTCTCCGCCGGCGTCGATCTCTCGCTCCCCGGCGGGCTCGAGACCCACGTGCTCGAGCTCTCGCGCCACCTGACGTCGCGCGGGCACGAGGTCGAGATCCTGGCGCGACCGGGCCACCTCCCGCCGCACCGTCTGGTCGCCGCGCCCGCGCCCGCCGGGTACGACATCCTGCACCACCACGGAGGTCCCTGGCCCGAGAGCGTCGCGGGACCGGCCCATCGCGTTCGGACGTTCCACTTCTCCGTGGCGGCCAAGATGGAGACCTACGTTCGCATGGGCCGGCTCCGGACCCTCGTGAATCCGGCCAATTACCGGGCGCTTGCCGAGGAGCGCGCGTCCCTTCGTCGCGCCGGGAGCTGGATCGCGGTCTCCCGGGCGCTCGCGGAAGACCTCGCGCGACTCCATCGGGTCGAATCGGGCCGCTTCCACGTGATCCCGAACGGAGCTTCCTTCGATCCTCCACGCGAGGGCCGGGACGCTTGGCGCCGGAAGCACGGAATCGCGCCCGATACGGTGGTCCTCCTGACCATCGGGAGAAAGGACTACGTGAAGGGGTTCGACCTGTTGGAACGGGTCTGGGACGAGCCGGCCGACCTCTCGCGGGATGTGATCTGGGTCACCGTGGGAGGTGGATCTCCGAGCCGGCGGGAGCGGCGGATCGTGACCGGACCCTTGCCTCACACCGACGTGATCGAGTGGATCCACGCGGCCGACCTCGGCGCGGTGCCTTCCTACTACGAAGGTGGAGGGATCGCGCTCCTGGACATGCTCGCCGGCGGGCTCTACGTGCTCACCCACGACGTGGGCGT
Organism: Candidatus Eisenbacteria bacterium; assembly: GCA_035712245.1. Lineage (GTDB taxonomy): Bacteria > Eisenbacteria > RBG-16-71-46 > SZUA-252 > SZUA-252 > WS-9. Next base: position 1,254 of record DASTBC010000272.1, on the reverse strand, counting down.
GGCGTCCGACGTGGTCCGTTCCGGCCAGAACGGGGAGATGCTCCCCCGAACCCCCCGCGCCTGGCGCCAGGCGCTCCAGCGCGTTCTCCGGACCCCGCCAGGCCGCATCCGGAACTCGATCGGAGACGACTATCGATGGGACGAAATCAGCGCTCGCGTCGAGACGGTGTACCGAGAGGCGATCATGCTACACTGCCGCCCATGCGCGTCGTCTTCCTGACCTCCCGCATGCCGTTTCCGCCGGAAGGCGGAGATCGGTTCCGCGTCCACCACCTGATCCGCACCGCCGCCGAAGCCGGTCACGAGGTTCACCTCGTCACGTTCGATTGCGGGGAGCGAATGCCGGAGGACATCCGGCCGCTCACGCGGCTTCTCGCGTCGATCCGGATCGTGCGGCTGCCGCGGATCGTCTCCACGTTTCGCTCGGCGCAAGCGCTGACCTCGGGCGTTCCGCTGCAGGCGGCGTACTACCGCTCGAGCCGCATGCGGCAGCGGGTGGGCGAGGCACTCCGGGGCGCGCGCCCCGACGTGGTGGTGACGCATCTCTTCCGGATGGCGCCCTACGCGCTCGACCGGATGGCGTCGCATCGAGCGCGCTGGATCCTGGATCTCACCGACGTGATCTCCGCCGGTATCGAGCGCTCGCTCCCGTACCGGAGCGGACCGGATCTCTGGCTCTATCGCGAGGAGCGGCGGCGCATCGAGCGCTACGAGGCGCTGATCGCACCGCGGTTCGACGAGTGCTGGGTGATCAGCGAGGCCGAACGCGCGATGCTCCGACGCATCGCGCCCACGGCTTCGATCGCCGTCGTCCCGAACGGGCTCGCGACGCTTCCCGCGGCCGCCACCCCGATCGTCCGGAACGGCAACGGCGCCCAGGGCGCGACCGGCCGCGATCCGGCGAGGCTTCTCTTCCTCGGATTCCACGAGGTCTTCCACAATCGAGACGCGGTTCGATTCCTCGTGCAGGAGATCCTCCCGCGCGTGCGCGCGGCCGTGCCCGAGGCCACCCTCGATCTGGCGGGCAAGGGCGCGGAGGGGCTCGGTTCCTGGGCGCGAGGCCCCGGCGTGAATCGGGTGGGGTACGTGCCGCGGCTCGAGGACGCGTTCGACCGCGCCGCCGTGTTCGTCGCGCCGCACCGGTTCGCGGCGGGCGTGCAGAACAAGGTGGTGCACGCGCTCGCGACGGGGACGCCGGTCGTCACGACCCCCGCGGTGCGTGACGGGCTCATGCCCGTGCCCGAGGGCGTGCTG
>DASTBC010000271.1 GCA_035712245.1 Candidatus Eisenbacteria bacterium | reverse complement strand
GAAGCGCATCGGCGTGAAGATCGACATGACGCCGATGGTGGACGTCGCGTTCCTGCTCCTCATTTTCTTCATGTGCACCACGGTGTTCCGGAAGCCGCAGGCGCTCGAGATCAACCTCCCTCCGGATCCGAACGCCAAGGTGGAGATCGCGGAGTCGAACGTCCTCACGCTCCGAGTGATCGCTCCGCCGGACTCGACGCAGGATCAGGCCCGTGCGTTCTGGGCGCTCGGTAAGGCGCCCTACCAGGAATCGAAGCTCGACGAGCTGGAACGTGTCTTCGCCGCGGAAGGGAAGAAGAATCCGAAGCTCGTGGTCCTGGTGAAGATCGACCGTGATACGCGGTACAAGTACATGGTGAGCATCATCGACCAGCTCCAGTTCGCGGAGCTGAACCGGTTCTCCCTCGCGCCGCTCACTCCGGCCGAGGAGAAGGAGGTGGAGGTCCTGTGACGTCCACCACCGCCACCGCCACGATGACCTCGGTGGACCGCGTTCCGATCGGGGCCGCGGACCTCAAGGCGAACTCCCAGAAGTTCCTCGGCAGGGCGCTCGCCGTGTCCGCGGGGATCCATCTGGCGCTCATCGGGATCTACATCGGCTCCACGCTGTGGAAGCCGAAGGACGAGGCGGAGTACACGGGCCGCGTCATCAAGATGCAGACGCTCCCGCCGCCGCCGCCGCTCTCGAACGCGCCGCCGCCGCCGGTGGTGCCGCTCGACCAGCCGATCGTGAAGCCGACGATCGGAATGCCGGTCCCGGTCGCGGACGAGCTGGCGCCCGAGCAGACGATCATGACCCAGCAGGAGATCGCGGCCACGCTCGCACCCGTCGGGCTCGGAAGCGGCTCCGGACGAGACAGCCTCGTGATCGCGTCGACCGACGACCTCCCGAGCGAGGGAGAGTTCGTCTACTACGAGGACGAGCCCGTTCCCGTCACGGCTCCCACGCCTGCCTATCCGGAATTCGCCCGCGACGCGGGGATCACGGGCAAGGTGATCCTGCACGTGCTCGTGGGGAAGGATGGCCGTGTGAAGAACGTGAAGGTGAAGCAGAGCGTCACCGGCCTCGATGATGCCGCGAAGCAGGCGGTGCAGAAGTGGGTCTTCAAGCCGGCGCTGAGCAACAACAAACCCGTTGCGGTCTGGGTGGAAGTCCCGATGGACTTCCGCCTGTAGCGAACGACGTAGGATCCGCGGGGAGGAGGACTCGGATCCTCCTCCCCGCGAGCAGCACCCGCAGCGCAGGTCCCCCCGCCCGGCACGCCGGCCCCCTCTCGCCATCGCGGTATCGCCGCGACCCCGCGGCGAACTCGCCGGAGACGAAAGGTCGCGCCCATGACCGCGCGAGCCGTCCCTCCCCCCGGCCAGACGCCGTTCCCGTTTCGCGAGCTCACGTTCGTCGCGCGCCGCAATCTGACGCGCGGGCTCACCATGTCCGCGCTCGCGCACCTCGCCCTCCTCTCGGCGATCCTCGTGTCCCAGGAGCGCGAGCCCGCCCTGCGTCTCGTGCGGGGCACGGTCGCGATCGTTCCCCATCATCCCGTCGTCGTGCCTCCCGCGCCTGCGATCGACACGCCCTCACCCCCAGCGATTCCGACCGACGTGCCCGCGTGGAAGCCCGTGGAGCGGATCCTGTTCGAGCCTCCGAAGACCGCGGTTCCAAGCGGGAACGGAGTGGACCGGAGGGATGGACCGGGATCGCCTCCGGGTCGCGAACCCGGCGTGGATACCGGAGCTCGATCCGTGACGGAAGCGGACCTGCCGGCGGAGGGAGTGTTCGTCTACTTCGACGAGCCTCCGGTCCCGGTGCACCGGCCACCGCCCGAGTACCCCGCGTGGGCGCGGGAGAACGGGATCACGGGGAAGGTGCTGCTCCGGGTGCTCGTGGACCCGCAGGGGAACGTCCGGCGAGTGTCCGTGGTGCGCGGCGTCGAGGGCCTGACCGAAGCGGCCCAGGAGGCGCTCCGGCGCTGGACCTTCCGTCCCGCGACGACCAACGGGCGGCCGGTGGCCGTGTGGGTCGAGATCCCGGTCGAGTTTCGCCTGGACTGACGCGGGAGGCGCGCGGTCCAAATTCCTTTGACTTGGGTACGTGCCGGGCCTAGTCTGACTGTTCCATGTCCGGCAGTACCAAGTCACACATTGTCAATCGATTCCGGCGTTTGATGCATGTGGTTCCGGCGGCTCTCGCCGGAGTCGTCGCCCTTGCTCCCGAGGCGCGAGCGGAGACCCTCTCGCGCCAGAGCGGCCTCCTCGAGCTCTACTGGACGGGCGGCGTCTTCATGCACCCGATCCTCCTCTGCTCGCTGATCGGGCTCGCGATCATCCTCGAGCGGCTCTTCTTCTTCGCGAAGGCGCGCACGGACGCGGGCCGCCTCATGAACGACCTCCTGCGCACGCTCCAGGAGGACGGGATCGAGGCCGCGCAGCGGATGCTCCACGGCCGTCGCGGGCCGATCGCGGCCGTGCTGCACTCGGGGCTCCTCCGTGCCAAGAAGGGGCCGGAGGCGGTGGAGAAGGCCATCACGACCGCGGCGTCGATCGAGACCGCGCTCCTCGAGCGGGGGCTCATCTGGCTCGCCACCGTGGCGAACATCGCGCCGCTCCTCGGATTCCTGGGCACCGTGAGCGGGATGATCCACGCCTTCGAGGCCATCGCGGCCGCCGAGGAGGTCTCGGCGAAGCTCGTCGCGACCGGGATCTACGAAGCCCTCATCACGACCGCCGCGGGACTCATCGTGGCGATCCCGGTCCAGGCGGCGCACAACTACTTCGTGTCCCGGATCGACAAGTTCGTGATCGACATGGAGGAGTCGGGGGCCGAGCTGATCGACGTCCTCACCTCGAACCCGGTGCCGGAGCCCTTCGTTCCAACGCTTCACGCGCCGCCGGCCTCCAACCCACGATGAAGCCGCTCCGGCGTCGCCATCCCCATCCCGAGATCCCGCTCGTGTCCACCGCGGACGTCTCCTTCCTGCTCCTCATCTTCTTTCTCGCGACCGCGGTCTTCCAGGTCGAACGGGGCATCCTGCTCGGACTGCCCGCTCCCGGCGCGGCTCCGCGAGCGGTGGCCTCGGACCGGATCGCGCGGGTCACGGTCGGCGCCGACCGGTCGCTCCGGCTGGACGGGGAGACCGTCGCCGCCGGAACCCTGCGGGACGCGCTTCGCCGGAGACTGGAGCGGCGGCCGGGGACACTCGTGACGCTCGAGATCCATCCTCGCGCGCCGTACGACGCGCTCGTGCAGACCCTGGATCAGGTGAAGCTCTCGGGAGCGCGGGACATCTCGCTGCGCACCGCGGAGGGCGCGTGACGATCAAGCGGCGCGCGGGGCACCACAACGTGATCCCGACCGCGTCGATGGCCGACATCGCGATGCTCCTCCTGATCTTCTTCATGAGCACGACGATCATCCAGGAACAGGACTCGAGCCAGGTCCGGCTCCCGGGCGCGACCGCGGGCGAGAGCCTGCTCGAGGAGGCCGCGATCCGGATCGCCTTGAGCCGCGGAGGGGCGGTGACGCTGAACGACGCGCCGATCGCGCTGGTGGACGTGGGACCCGCGCTGGGAGGGAAGCTCCAGCGGAATCCCGAGCTCCTCGTCTCGCTGCACGCGGACGCGCGCGCGCCGTACGAGACCGTCGCGCTCCTGATCGAGCAGCTCAAGGCCGCGCGCGCCCCGCGCGTCGCGCTCGCCGTGGAGCGGAGGGAGCGTTCGTGAACGCGTTCGACCGGCGGCACCCCTCGCAGCGGCGGTACTACCGCAACGTCCGGAACGCGATGATCGGAGCCGCCGCGGCGCACGCGGCCGTGCTCGCCCTCGCCCCCGTGCCGCTGCCGCCCATCCCTGCGATGCGGCCCAGCGTGCTTCACATGGTCGAGACGCCGGGACTCTTGCTCGCGGGCGGGACTCCGGCGGCCCTGCGTTCCGCGGCGACCGATCCCGGCGCGTCCGGCGCCCCGCCGCGGCTTCCCGCGATGGTCGAGCCGATCCGAGAGGTTCCGGAACCCGTTCGGACGATGCCGGCGACCGCGGCCGCTCCGCCGCAGGCGTCGGATGGGAGGACGGGAGCGGGGCACGGGACCGGCATGGCGGGTGGTCTCGGAGGGGCGGAGGAGGCGCCTTCGGTCTTCTACGCCTACGACACGGCGCCCCGCGCCACGCGCCGCGTCGAGCCTCCCTATCCGCCGGCGGCGCGCGCCGCGGGACTCGAGGGGACCGTCGTCGTGAACCTGAACATCGACGAGCGGGGACGAATCCTCCGCGCGTGGGTGGCCGAGGCACGCGCCTCGGATGTCCTGGTCGAGGCCGCGCTCGACGCCGCCTACGAGTTCGCGTTCGAACCGGGCACCTGGCGTGGCGCCCCGGTCAAGTGCACGGTCGCGATCCCATTCCAGTTTCGCCTGAAACAGACCATGGAGGTGGAGGGGCCCTAACGGTATGGACGACCAGAAGATTGTGACCGCTGCGCCCGAGTCCGGGGCCGCGGAAGCGCCGCGCGTCTCCCAGGCGCAGGCGCTCCTCGGCGTCTTCACCCGCCCGAACGCCACGTTCGACGGGATGCGAGCCAAGCCTCACTTCCTGCTCGCGACCGCGATCCTGATCGCCGCGCAGGTGATCCTCGCCATCGTCATCCTCCAGTCCGGAGCGGTCCAGAACGATGCCGTCGAGAAGATGGAGGCGGAGGGAAAGCCCGAAGCGCAGATCCAGGCGGTGGTGGACTACTTCGATTCTCCAGTCGCGATGCCCGTGACGGCGATCACGGGCGGCGTCGCGTTCGCGTTCATCCTGCTGCTCATGTCCGGGCTCATGTTCTTCATGGGCAATCTCATGCAGGGCGCGAAGCTCACCTTCTCCCACTACCTTTCCGCCGCCGCGCACGGCTATCTGGTCGGGCTCATCGACCAGGGAGTCCGGGCCGCCCTGGCCTATCAGAAGGGCACGATGAACATTCCGCTCGGGCTCGGCATCGTCCTTCCGGAGGACATGGGCCCGCTGGGCAGGATGCTGGATACCATGACCGATCCGCTCCTTCTCTGGGCCACCGCGATCATCGTGATCGGCGTGAGCGTCTATGCACGAAAGGGGATTCGCTTCGGCGTCATCACCGTTCTGCCTGGCTTCCTGCTCGGCGTTGCCCTGTCGGCATTCCGGTGACCGCCTGGTAACTCCCTGAAACCAACGCCCTTCGTAGGGCGTATGTAACCCTGAAAGGTCGAGTCGACCCCCTGAGACCGCCATGTGGGAGATCTGGATGAACCGTTCTGGGACGTGGACGTTCGCCGTGATGATGCTCGCCCTGGCCCTTGCTCTCGCGCCGCGGAGTTCTCCGGCGCAGGCGCCCTCCACACAGGCTCCGGTCGACACGATCGTGCCCGCGCCGGCACCGGCCGCCACGGTCACGCCGCGGCCGATGACCGCGGCGGAGAGTCTGCTGGCCGCTCCCACGCCGTTCCCGGGCGAGCGGTGGAGCCTCGAACAGACGATCATGATGGCGCTCGATCGAAACGCCGACGTTCGCACCGCGGAGGCGCGCACGCGGCAGGCGAGCGGCGCTGCGCTGTCGGGGTGGAGCGGCATCATCCCGTCGCTCTCGGTGGGAGCGGATTACACGTACTCGATTCCGGACAAGGAGGCGTCGATCAGTTCGGGCACGGTCGACACCACCGGCTCTCCAGGCGTGTGGCAGGGTTCCGACGAGGTGATCGGGTTCTCGAGCAAGGACCGGGTCGGAAGCATCGGCGCGAGTCTCACGTCGAACATTCTGAGTCTCCCCGCGATCGGCGAGAAGCAGCGCCGCGATCATGTGCGTGAGAGCACCGAGCTGGAGGAAGCCGAGACACGGAACAACACGGTGTTTCGCGTGAAGCGGCAGTACTTCAATCTCCTGAAAGCGGAGCGGCTCGCCCTCGTGGCGCGCGAGACGGAACGTCTGGCGCGGGACGAGGAGACCCGCGCGCAGGCGCTCCTCGACGTCGGTACGGTGGCGCGAGGGGATCTGCTCAAGGCCAGGGCGAGACGGGCGACCACGCAGGCCGATCGCATCCGTGCCGAAAATCAGGTCGAGATCCAGGCGTCCATCCTGCGCCAGATCGTGGGGGCCCCCGCCGGTCAGCGCATCATGCCCCAGAGTCTCCTGGGCGAGAGCATCGTGCTCCCGGATTCCGCGGCCGTCCTCCGCGAGGCGAGCCAAACCCGCCCCCTCATCGAGAGTGCGCAGGAGATCGAGAAGGCGGCCAAGAAGGGCCTCTTCGGGTCCAAATCGCAGCGACTTCCGGCGGTCAGCGGCTCGATCGACTTCGGGCGGAGCCGGTTCCAGCAGACGCTGGAAGACCTTCAGGGTCCGGGCCCGCTTCCTGCCGAGCTCGACGTGGAACGCTACAACACGACGTGGCAGGGGACGGTTCGCGCCAGCCTTCCGA
>DASTBC010000270.1 GCA_035712245.1 Candidatus Eisenbacteria bacterium | reverse complement strand
CCCTGGAGCGCGAGATCCCCCTTGAACCGCACGCGCCTGCCGCCGTCTTTCACGGACGCCGAGCCGCGCGCCAGGATCCGCGTGTCCCAGCGCGCGTCCGGTCCGAAGCGCTTCAGGAACGCGCCGGTGGTGAAGATCTTCGTGTTGCTCCCGGGAACGAGGCGGTCCCGCTCGCGCCAGGCGAGGAGCGTGTCTCCCCGGTCGAGGGAGACGGCCAGCGCGCCCACCGAGACCTGATCGAGGGCGCTCCCGGTGAGCGACGGAAACGCATCCGCGAGAGGCCCGCGCGGCCCCGCCTCCGACGGGCTCGTTGCGAGAGCGAGCACGGCGAGAGCGAGTGCGGGGAGCGGAGACACGGCGGGGCGGATCACGATGGATCCGCCCCGACAGAATGGTGGTTACGACCGATCGTCAAAAGGCGACGTGGAGCGTGACCTGCTGGTTGTCGTCAAAGAACTCTCCGACTGCCGTTCCCGCCCAGTCGAACCGGAACGGAGTCGCGCCCAGCTTGAAATTCAATCCGGCCCCGTAACTGACGTTGTAGAGGTAATCGTCCTGCCGGTCTTCCTCGTCGAACACGAGCTGTCCGGTGAACCCGCCACGAAGCGCGAGCCACTCACCGAGCTGGAACTCCGCCCCGAGACGATACTCGTCGGTGTTGAAGTTGTTCCCCTGGAAGGCGCCCATCACCGAGAGGTTCCGGTCCTCCGCGAATCGGAGGTCGTAGATGGCGCCGATCTGGAGATAGGACGGGAGCTCGAACGACGCCGACCGGAGCCGCACCACATGGGGAGAGGCGGAGGGATCGTCGCCCGGAACGACGATGCTCTCCTCGAAGTCAGGTCCTTCGAATCGCATGTCGGGGCCGACGTTCTTCATGGCGAAGCCGAAACGAAGCCCGCGCCACCCTGTGTCGTACTGCACGCCGAGATCGATCGCGAAGCCGCGAGCCGTGGCGTCGGCGATTTTCTCGTTGATGAAGGTTCCGGTACCCCCGAGCAACACACGATCCGTCATCCGTCTCGCGTAGGTCAGCCCGATCACGGCGAAGTTGGGGGTCAGGATCTCACCTGTCCCCTCGGGCGCCTCCTCCGTGGTCACGGTGATGTCGCCGATGTTCAGCACTTTCACCGAGAGACCCAGGCTGCCCTGGCTCCCCAGTCCGGTGGAGACGGCGATGTAATTGACGTCCGCGTCGGCGAGATACGAGCTCCAGGAGGCCATCGCCTCCGACTCGTCCGTCGAGGCCAGGGACGCCGGGTTGTAGAAGATGTTCGCCAGCCCGCCTCCCATAGCCACCGTCGAGCCCCCGAGAGCCACTGAGGCGGCACCCACGGGAACCCGCAGTTCCTGAGCTCCGGCGGTTCCGATGCGTTCCAGCCCGCCCGCGAAGGCGTGTGACGCGGCGAGGAGCAGGATCGCCGGCAGGATCCACTTCATGGTTCGTGTCATGTATTCCACCCTCCCTCCCATGGAAGGATTGTCGTGAACGATTCGCATACCCCTCGCGGCCTAGAAATTGTCGAGCCGCTCCTCCTCGACAAAGACCGCGAGGCGGTCCGTCTTGCTTCCCACACCTTCCACATCGAGTCTCCAGATGTAGACCCCGCTCGCGACCGGCAGATTGCGTTCCGTATTGAGGTCCCAGGTCATGGTCGCAACGGCCATCTCGTCGGCGGTCGTAGCTTCCCGGACGATCGTCCGGACCAGGTCCCCTCCCATGTTGAAGATCCGCAGCGTTACCTTACGTGCTGCCGGAATGTTCGTGAACTTGATCACCCGATTGAACTGGGTCAGCTCGTACTGCGAGTGCGCGTAGTACGGGTTGGGGACGGCCAGCATCTTCTTGAAATCGGTCTGGACGACCGTTCCCGGAGCAGACCCGACGGGTAGCGTCCGGAACTCGAAGGCGTCTTCCGAGGTGAACCGCTGCGCGATGACGCGGATCGTCGTTTCCGGCGGGATGATCGAGTCTAGAGCCGTGGCCGTGTAGTACGCCGAGTCGATCGGCGTAAACGCGAACCGACCGAAGGGCTGGCTCTCATTTCCATAATCCGTGGATTTGGTGACCGGGTTCGGGTTACCCGATCCGTCGTCCCACGCGACGCTGTCATACGGGATGTCCCGGAAGTACAACCAGTCCCCCCAGCTCCACGTTCCGCTCAGATCGATGTCTCGAACCATGGCCGAGACCTTCACGTCGTCGGACGGATCGTCGAGACTGTTGAATCCCAGGTCATAGATCTCGAACGGCTGCTTGAACGAATGGACGAAGGAGACCTCCCCACTGGCGTAGGTCCAGGCGTACTGAGTGGTATCCGGGAGGATCCGGATTTCATAGTCGTGGTTGTTCGGACTGATGAACGGGAAGATGTCGAGCCCGAAATCGCCATCGAAGACATCCTCGAGGTTGCTGAAGTACCACGTGCCTGTCGTGTCCGGGTTCTGAGGTGTCAGATCCGTGAGCGTGCTGTCGGCCTGCAGCTCACCGATTGCGGCGACCCCTCGGGGTGCGTGCACCTGGACCATGAACCCTTCCGTCACCGGCGTATCGAACCCGCCAAAGACGTTGTCCTGGTCCGCCAGGAGCGTATCCCCCGTTGCAGTGTTGACAAGCCACCAGTGCTCCCGGTCGTCGAATGTGATCCGGTATGTCTGCCCTGTGATCTGGTTCTGAATGAGCTGCTGTACGTCCACGAACCCGCTCACATTGAGCGCTCCCGCGGACACGGCATCGGCGGATGTCGAGAAGACCGCGCTGCTCGTGAGCGGCGCCACTCGAATCGGCTCTCGAGGACTCTCGAGGAGCTCGGACACGATCCCGAGCTCGACGGTGCCCGGCTGGTAGGGCGTCACGTTGTTGACGTCGTACGCGTACGCGGTCACCGCGAAGTAGTAGTCCTTGTTGTTGATCAGCCGCCCGCCCCGAATCGCGTCCTGCGTGATGTCCAGGGTGAAATCGAGCCCGTGATCCGTGCCGGCCGCCTTGAGCCGGCGCTCGATCCCGCCGGTCGTCGCGTTGAACTCGTCCTGGTAGATGTTCGTGACGCCGTTCGCCTCGTCGAACGTCGCGATGACGGTCGGTTGGGCATTTGGATCGTTGGACGCCATCTGCCACACCCGAAATCCTTCGAAATGGAATTCCTGATTCAGGGTGTCACTCGTCGCCACGTATCCCACCGACTCCGAGCCCCAGACGAGACGGACACCGCGATCCAGAGGCTGGACGTACACCGTGGGGGAAGGCGGTGGAGGAGGAATGTCGAAGTTGAGATCGAAGACGAGCTGGGCCACGTCGTCCTTGGACTTCAGGTCTTCGATTGAGGAGATGCGGTCGGTGCCCTGTCCCATGATGATCGCCGTCACCACTTCCTGGGAATCGCCCGGCGCCATGGTGAACGGACCGGACGAGAGGAAGAGCCGGCGGTCGGCGGGGCTCGAGTCGAGCCAGTTTCCCGAGGCGCCGGGGCAGGAGCTGGGCGCTCCGGGATCGAGGCCCGAGACCTGGAACTTCGTTACCGGGAGGCTCGGATTGTTGCAGACGTGGATCTCGGAGCTGTCGGCATTCAAACCCTTCATGTAGTTGTAGGTCTCGAACGCGGCCCCGGGATCGGTCCCGTTGATGTACTTGTTGAACGAGGTCATCCCCAGCGTGTCGATCACCGCCCCCGTGCTATCGCGGATCACCGGTCCGAGAAAGAAGTCGAAGCCCACCGCCGGCGGCGCCGTTCCGTACTGGTTGTCGGAGTTGGTGGCGTTGTAGCAGTAGCCCAGGCTGCGCGTGGTGTCGCATCCGACAAGGTCATCGGTGAATCCGCCGAGGTCCGGATCCGCCCATACCGACACGTAGGTGCTGTCGAGGAGATTGGAGCCCTTGTTCAAGATCTTCCACTTCACGAAGATCACGTCCCCGAGCGCGCCGGACCGGCGGAACGCGAATACCGACTGCTGCACCTCGATGCCCAAGGGAGGCGAATCTCCGGCGGCGTTCGTGTGGACGGTCGGATCGGCATCGTTGAACACGCTCCAGATCATCACGTCCCCGAGAAGCGCCGGATTTCCCATCGAGTCCACCGGCGCGCCCTGATCCACGGGCCAGTTCAAGTAGTCCGTGCTGCTCGTGTTCCCCCGCTCGATTCGGTAGTTCCGGAACGACGCGCGATCGGGCTGGAAGGTCCCGTTCAGCATGGGCCCCGGAACGAACTCCTGGGAGTACTCGCCCACCGTGGCTCTCACATCCCCATCCACCTTGGCTCCCACCCAGAGCCCCGCCGCGTAGACCGCGGCCTTGAGGCTTCCCTTGGGATAGATGAGCCCCGCGATTCCGTTCTCGTTGTCGTACGCGATCGAGCCGTGATTGGTCACGACCATGTCCAGATTGTTCGCGTTCATCCTGCCGTCGTTGTCGAGGATCGTGGCGGCCCGACGGAAGCTCGGCTTCTGCTTCATCGCCGTCCCCGTCCGAGGCGCCCCCAGAACGTTGGGGGCGGCCACGATCATCAGGGTCACGAGCACGACCCCCCGCATGGTTCGCATCCGTCCTGCCCTCCTTGGTCCTGAGGTCTTCATCAGAAGCTCAGCTTGGCGCCGAAGCGCACCATGCGAGGGTTCCCGTACCGGGTCGGATCCAGCTCGCCCAGCCGGTAGCGTTCGCGCACGCCGGCCTCGCCATAGGTGGCGGAGTTGTCCGCGATGTACTGCTGCCCCGGCTCCGAGTTCAAGAAGTTCGTCGTGCGCGCGGAACCCGAAGAACCGTACACACTGTTTACGTTGTCGCGATCGAAGATATTGAGCACCCACAGGTAGAGGTCCAGGTTCTGCCGGTACACGCTGAGACTCTTGCTGAGCTTGGCGTCCACCGTCCAGGTCCATGGGCCGTACCGTGAGTTGAGCGGGCCGATCGGCTCGCCTGAGACCGCGAAGAGGGTGATCTCGTTGTAGACCTTGACCGGCGTGTAGGGCGTGCCGCTCCCGGCGTTGAACAGGATGTTCAGCCCGGCGTTCTCCAGGAACCGCGTGCCACCCCAGAGCGGTCCTTCCCCCGTGCCGTAGCGGTAGTCCAAGTTCAGAGAAAACTTGTGCCGCTGGTCGTACGCGAGCGGCGACGTCTGCTTCGGCGTCTCTTCCCCCGTCCATGCGAGATTCCCATGGGACCGGGACACCGATCCGGTCCCCTTCGCCCACGAGAGGCTGTAATTGGCGTTCAGCGACACGTTCCCGGTACGGCGCATGACGTACGAGAGGTCGAGTCCCTTGATCGTGGCGAAGTCCCGGTTACGGAAGGACGAGAAGCTGTTCGGAAACGACGGGATGTTGGTGATCTCGACGAGGTTCTTCACATCCTTGTAGTACGCCGCCGCCTGGATCCGGGAGCGGTCCGAGGGCGTGTGCTGGATTCCGAGCTCGTACGCCGTGGTCTCCTCGGGAAGGAGGTTCGGGTTCCCGAAGCCGACGAAGTACCCGCCCCTCTGAACCTTGTACTCCAGGAAGGAGTAGCTCACGTAGAGATCCTGGAGGTTGGGCTGCTGGAAGAACTTTCCGTAGTTCACATGAACCAGCGTCCGATCGCTCACCGGGAATCCCACGCCGAGCCTCGGGCTCAGTCGGTTGTAGACCTTCGAGTCCTCCAGATCGCCTT
>DASTBC010000269.1 GCA_035712245.1 Candidatus Eisenbacteria bacterium | reverse complement strand
GCTTCTCTTCAGGAACCGTCCGAGCGACAGGTCGTCGATCATGTCGTAACGGATCCGCGCGTGCCCTCCGGAGCGCTCGTAGGCGTCGCGGCGCACGAGATTGAACGCGCCCACGCCGATCGAGTCCCGGGAGCGCGGATCCCTCGCGTTCCACGGCCTCTGGCTCAGGTTGAACGCGATCACGAAGAACCCGACGAACAGGGCTTCCGTGATCGAGTCGACGAGGAGATCCGGCGCGATCGCGACATGATCCACCTGCTCGCGGACCGCGATCGACACGGCGCGCCTCGCCGTGTCCGCCGCGAGCTGGATATCGCCGTCGGTGAAGAGGATCCACTCCGTGCGGGCCTCGAACGCCGCGACCTGGAGCGCGTGCGGCTTCCCGATCCATCCCTCCGGGAGCGAGGCGATGTGCAGGACCGTGAGCCGCGGGTCCCGGCGCGCGAGACGGTCGAGGATCTCGCCGGTGGCGTCGGTCGAGCGGTCGTTCACCAGGAGGATGCGGGCGCCCGGGTACTCCTGGCGCAGGAGCGATTGCGCGCCTTCCTCCACGCGCTCCGCCTCGTCTCGCGACGCCGCCACGATCGTGAGCGAGGGGAGCGAGGCATCCGGAAGGGGCGCGGCGCCTTCGAGACTCGGAATCTTGCGCACGCCGAGCGCATAGGCGATCGCGCCGCCGGCCCACGCGATGGCCACGAGCACGAGGATCGCCGTGGCCGCCAATTGACATCCCTCACCCGCGCTCATAGGCTGCGAAGATGCGCGACGCGGGGGGCTCGGTTCAAGCGCTCGCGGCTCCGACCGCCGCGCTCGTCACGCTGTCCGCCGCCATCGCCGTGGCGGGCTCGGACGACGTGACGCGCGAGGCCGAGCGCGCCCTCGCGACCGGCGTCCCGCCGGCGGCGCTCTACGAGGCCACGCTCCAGTCCTATCTCTTCGTGGGCTTTCCCCGGGCGATCGAGGCGCTCTTCGCCGTGCGTCCGGTGCTGGAGCGCGCGGGGTGGAGTCCGGCGCCCGCGGAACCCCCGGACCCCGCGCGGTGGCGCCGCGACGGCGACGCGCTCTGCCGCCGCGTGTACGGGCGCAACTTCGAGAGGCTTCTCGAGACGATGCGCGGCCTCTCGCCCGACCTGGCGGACTGGATGATCCTGCAGGGATACGGCATGACGCTCTCGCGTCCTGCGCTCGGCGCCGTGGATCGCGAGGTCGCGGTGGTCGCGATCCTGACGACGACGCGCATGTGGCGGCAGCTCCGATCCCACGCGATCGGCGCGGTGAACGTCGGCGGGACACGTGCCGGCGTGCGCGAGGCGATCGCGCGGTGCGAGCCGTACGCGGGGGCCGAGACGGTCGCGGAGGCGCTTCGTGTCGCAGGTTTCGTGGAAGAGGAGGGAGACGGTGCTCGACGGTGACTTCGTGAAATCCCACGGGCTCGGAAACGACTACATCGTGGTGGACGCGGCGCGCTTCGGCGTCCGCCTCACCCCCGAGCGCGTGCGGCTCCTCTGCCATCGCCATCTCGGACTCGGCTCCGACGGCATCCTCGAGATCACCGCCGCGGACGACCGCTTCCAGGTGGTGATCTGGAACCCCGACGGCTCCGTCGCCGAGCGGAGCGGGAACGGGCTCCGGATCGCCGCCAAGTTCCTGAGCGAGCACGGCTACACCGCGGAGTCGGTGTTCGCGATCGACACCGCGGCGGGACCCGTCCGGACCCAGATCTACCGGGCGGACGGACGCGTGAACGCCGTGCGGCTCGAGATGGGGCGCGCCGAGATCGACCGGTCCGTGAAGACATTGCCCGTGCAGGGGAACAAGCTCGACGTGACGGTGGTCTCGGTGGGGAATCCCCACTGCGTGATCTTCGGACAGCCTTACACGCGGGATCGCCTCTTCGCGATCGGCCCCCTGGTGGAGTCGCACGCGAGGTTCCCCGCGCGGATCAACGTCCAGCTCGCGTCGCCGGAGTCGCGGCAGCGCGTGCGCGCGCTCGTCTGGGAGCGCGGCGCCGGCCACACCCTCGCGTCCGGCACGAGCGCGTGCGCCGTGGCCGCGGCGTGCTTCGATCGCGGACTCGTGGACGGGAAGGTCCGGGTCGTGATGGAGGGAGGCGAGCTGGACGTCGAGGTGGACGAGGATCTCTCGATCATCATGACGGGCCCGGTGGAGGAGGTCTTCGAGGGAATGCTGAGCCCCGATCTGCGGCGGAGGTTGACGGAGGTGCAGTAGGAGCCGGCCTGGAGGATCCACTCGGCTCGCCCCGGGGCAAGCGCGAGGGAGCCGGGATTCGAACCGGCCCCTCGCCCCTTCGATCTACTTTCCGACCAGAGTCAGGGCTTCGCGGTATCCGTCCGCCCGATCCGCGTCCTTCGTCTTCTCGATCAGCTTCGTCAGCGCGGCCCGGTGCGCCACCACGAGGGCACTGTCCGCGGGGGCCGCGATGTCCGGCTCCACGCCGACGCCTTCCCAGTTCGAGTTCGTCACCGGGTTGATGGCGCGCCCCGTGGGCACCATGACGGCGAAGTGCTCGTGGACCTGCCGGATGCTGCCCGGGTGGGCGCCGCCGCGGGTGCGCTCGCCGACGATCGTCGCGCGCTTCAGCGCCTTCAGGTCGTAGGCGAACTCCTCCGCTCCCGAGAACGTGCGTGGAGCGGTGAGGACGAACACGTCCTTGCCGAGGTACCTCGGGCCCGCAAGGTACGGGTACGACCAGATCTGTTTCGTCAGGTCCTCCAGACGGTCGTAGATGCTGTTGAGGTGCACGGGCGTGGACTCGAAGAGATAGCTCGCGAGGAGCGCCACCATGAGGGGCGTGCCTCCGCCGTTCTGCCGCAGATCCACGATCAGGGCGTCGGTGTTCGCGAGGAACGACATGGCCGCGGCCGCGGTCCCGCCGCCGAGCTCGGGATCGACGAACCGGTCGAGCCGCAGGTAACCGACGTTCCCCGGCAGGCGTTCCACCTTCCGGAAGC
>DASTBC010000268.1 GCA_035712245.1 Candidatus Eisenbacteria bacterium | reverse complement strand
GGGCGGTTCACGCCGGCGGACACGCTCCAGACCGCGCGAGCGCTCTGGGGATACGCGGTCGGGCTCGCCGCGTTCTCGGCGGTCCGCGTCATGGTGCCCGCGTTCTACTCCCTCGGGCTCGCGCGCATTCCCGTGACCATCTCGATCGCGTCGATCGGCGTGACGGTGGTCCTCTACTTCGTGCTGATGGGGCCGTTCCAGCACGCGGGGCTCGCGCTCGCGACCTCGCTGGGCTCTCTGATGAACTTCACCGTGCTCGCGTGGATGCTGCGCCGTCGGATCGGCGGACTCGGGGGGCGCGCGCTCGCAGCCTCCGCCGTGAAGATCCTCGTGGCGGCGGCGCTCGCGGGCGTGCTCGCCTCGGCCGTGGCGGACCGGATCGAGAAGGCGGTCGGGATGCGGAGCGTTCCCGAGCGCCTCCTCGTCGTGGGCGCGGGGCTCGCGGTGGGGACGTTCACCTACTTCATCGCCGCCCGCGCGCTTCGGGTTCGCGAGCTGCTGGCCATCTCGAACCGGGTGAGAAGATGAAGCCCGCTCAGCGCTTCTCGACGAGCTCCAGCGTCGCGAAGAACGCCTTCACCGCCGCCTCCAGCTCCACGGCCTTCGCCCTCTCGTCCTGGCTCATGCTTCCCGCGTCGTTCTGACCGATCGCGTAGAACAACCTACTTGACCATCAACATCCTCCGGCTCGCCTCGAACGGCTCGGGGCCCTCCACCGCCAGGCGCGCGAAGTAGACTCCCGACGCGACCGGGTTCTCGTTCGTCGTCCTCCCATCCCACCGCACGCGATGCCGCCCCGCCGGGAGACTCTCCCTCCACTCCCGCACGAGCCTTCCGTCCACCGAGTAGATCCGCAGCGCGACGCGTCCGGGACGCGGTAGGTCGAACCGGATCCAGGTCACGGGATTGAACGGATTGGGAGCGTTCTGATGGAGCGCGTACGTGCTCGGCGGCGCTCCCTCCTCGGTTTCGACCGCGCTGACCGTGGGCTGGATCGTGAACGCGCCGTCGGTGGCGTCGTAGCCCATCACGCCTTGTGCGTCGTACACGTGCACACGGATTCGGGCTCGGGTGGTCGGCGTGTGCGGGATCGTCCACGGGTACGAGTTCCCGGTGACGTTCTCCGCCAGGAGCTGCCAGCTCTCCCCTCCGTCGAGCGAAACGACGAGATCCGCTCGATCCACGTTCCACCCCTGTGGGTCCTCCCATCGCACCGTGAAGACGGATCCGGCAGGAAGGGTCTCCCCGCCGTTCGGCGCGGTCAACCGGGGACGGATCACCCGGATCTGGTCTCGAGCCGTGAAGTAGATCACCTCATGGATCTCCCCCGTGATCGTGATCGGCACTTCGTTCCCCTCGGGGAGGACCGCCTCCACCGCGGCGCGATCGAAGCGAAGCTGCACGTCGGGAATCCCGTTCTCGTTGAAGTCTCCGAGCTCGGGTTGAGTCCCTTCGGCGAGCGGCACCGTGCCTCGCAGCCGGACGGTCGACGCGACGACCTGGCTCGGCTGGTGAGGGGGCGGAAGCTCGACGTGCCCCACGATCCAGCGGCCGTTGCTCTCCAGATTCAGCGTGTTCGGGTCGATGTCCGCCGCGGCCGCGTCCACCGATCCCACGTGCACCAGGACCCCTGCCGCGAGAACGGGAAGGTCGGGATCGTTGCTCGCGACGGGCAGGCTCGCGGCGTGATCGCCCGCCTCGAGCTGGGCGGCGTCGATGGTGAGCGTGACCTGGGCCGACCCCCCCGCGGGCACCACGCCCGAGCGCGGCGTGACCGAGAGCCACCGCGGAGGCGCGAAGAACCGGACCGAGAGCCCGGGGTGCAGATAATGAGTGCGGAACACCACGGTCAGGCCGTCGGTCTTGGCCGCGTTCTGCATGCCGACTGTCGTGTACTGGGCGGTGGAGCCGACGCTCTGATAGTGGAGCAGGATCTCGCCGGACGGGTAGAGCACCGCCTGGAACGTGAACGGCTCTGGCGAGAAGATTCCGAACGGGCGCAGGTTGTTCCACTGCACGATCAGCCGTCCGGGTTCCGAGTAGTAGTACACGGCCGCGCCCTGCCCGCTCACGATGAGATCCTGCCAGACGGCGGCGATCAGGTTCTCCGGCGCGAGCGGCGATGGCAGCGGCTGGTTCGAGAAGGTCGTGGACGAGCTGGTGAAGCTGATCCACCCGTTCGTGCAGACCCGGAACTGCGTGAAGGATTGGTCATAGAAGGGGAACTCGAACCCGATCGGGAACGGCCCCTGATTCTCGTCGTCGGCGGCGGCGCTGAAGCTCACGCGTT
>DASTBC010000267.1 GCA_035712245.1 Candidatus Eisenbacteria bacterium | reverse complement strand
AACGCCCCCGCTCCGGCCGCCGGGGACTACGAGGTGGGGCAGGCGTCGTTCGGGCCGGCGCTCGACGAAACCGGCCTCACCGGCGACGTGGTCCTGGTGAACGACGGAACGGGCGTCACGACGAACGCGTGCGAGCCGGTCGTGAACGGCGTCGCGGGAAAGCTCGTGCTCGTGGACCGCGGCGGGTGTCTCTTCACCGTCAAGGCGAAGAACGTCCAGGACGCGGGCGCGGTGGGGATGATCGTCGCGGACAGCATCGCGGGATGTCCGGCCGCCGGACTGGGCGGCAACGACCCGGCCATCGTGATTCCGTCCGTGCGGGTCACTCAGGCCGACGGCGACTTCCTGAAGGATCATCTCGCGGGGCTCCAGGCGACGCTCCTCGTGGATCCCTCCGTGCGCTCGGGCATGCGGAACGGCCGGGTCATGATGAACACGCCGAACCCCTTCCAGTCCGGATCCTCGGTCTCCCACTGGGATACCGGTCCGACGCCGGACCTCCTCATGGAGCCCGCGATCAACGCGTCCCTCTCGGGCGGCGTCGACCTCACGCGAGAGATGTTCGCCGACATCGGCTGGTACGGAGCGACCTCGGCCGTCGCCTTGGATCCGGCCGGCGGTGCGCCCCTCGCCCTCGCCCTGGGAAGGACCGCGCCCAACCCCAGCGGTCCCGGTCCATCGACGGTGCGATTCTCGATCCCCGCGGCGGGGCGTGTCGCGCTCCGGGTCTACGACGTGAGCGGGCGGCTCGTGGCGGCTCCGGTCGACCAGGAGCTCGGCCCGGGCTCCTACGTGAGCCGGATTCCCACCGAGGTCCTCCCGGCAGGCGTGTACTTCTACTCCCTCGAGATGGGGCAAAAGAGGGTCTCGCGCCGGCTCGTGATCGTCCGCTAGTCACGCCGGCACGGGGGGTTGCCCTCGAGGAGCCTCTCCGCGTTATCCTTGACGGCCATGAGACCGAAAACCCCCGTTCCCGACGGGCGGAGCGCCGGCGCCTCTACCCTGTTCCGCCCCGGGCTCCATGCCGCCCGCCTCGTCCTGACGAGCCGGATCTTCGGAGCGATCGTCTTCGTCCAGGGCGCCGTCGCCCTCGCGGGCTGGTCCCTGGGGATCGACGAGCTGAAGGGCGGCGCGTACTCCTTGGGCATCACGATCAAGGCGAACACCGCGATCTCGATCCTCCTCCTTGGCTTCGCGCTTTTCCTCCTCGCCGACGAGCGACGGGGCAGGCTCGCCACGTGGGTGGGGCGCGCCTCGGCCCTGATCGCCGGCGCGATCGGATTGGCCACGCTGCTGGAGCACCTCTTCGGCCTGGACCTCGGGATCGACCAGGCGCTCTTCCGGGAGATCGCCGGCGAGGCCGCGACCGCCAGCCCGAACCGGATGGGACCGCCGGCTGCGCTCAGCCTTCCTCTGATCGGACTCTCGCTGCTCCTCCTGGACGCGAGGCCGCGGCGCCGGCAGGTCGCGTTCCAGGTGTTCGCGCTCTTCGCGCTCGTGATCGCCACGATTCCGATCCTCGGATACATCTACGGAGTTCGTGAGCTGTACGGAATCGCGAGCTTCACGGGCATCGCGTTGCCGACGGCCGCGTGCCTGGCCCTCTTGAGTCTGGGAAGCCTCTTCGCCCGTCCCTCGGTCGGGATGACCCGGCTCCTCGCGGCGGACGACGAAGGGGGGATGGTGGTGCGCCGTCTGCTCCCCGCGTCGATCCTGACCCCGATCGTGCTGGGTGTGGTTCGCACGCTGCTGGAGCAGCACGGCTACTTCGATCCCTACTTCGGGCGCACCCTCATGACCCTCACACTCATCATCGTCTTCTCGACGCTGATCTGGATGAACGCGGCCGCGCTCTCGAAGCTCTCCGCGGCCCGAACCCGCGCCGAGTCCGCCGAGCGGGAGCTCACGGCGAGGCTCCTCGAAGCGCTGGAGCGCGAGCGCGCGTCACGGGAGAGCGCCGAGCACGCGAACCGCATGAAGGATCAGTTCCTGGCCACGCTGAGCCACGAGCTCCGCACGCCGCTCCACGCGATCCTCGGGTGGGCCCGGGTGCTCGCGGAGGGAGCGGGAACCAAGGACGAGATGCAACGCGGCCTCGAGACGATCGAGAGGAACTCGAAGCTGCAGGCGCGCCTCATCGACGACCTCCTCGACATGTCGAGGATCGTGTCGGGGAACATCCGGCTCGAGCCGCGGGATGTCGATCTCTGCGCCATGATCGAGGCGGCGATCGCCGCGATCACTCCCACCGCCGTGGCGAAGGGAGTGTCGCTGCACCGCGACCTTCCGGAGCGATGCCGGATCCATGGAGATCCGGAGCGACTCCATCAGATCTTCTGGAATCTCCTCTCGAACGCGGTGAAGTTCACGCCACGCGGAGGCAGCGCCCGTGTCGTCCTTCGCATCGACGGACCATCCGCCATGGTCGCCGTCTCGGATGACGGCGCCGGAATCCCGCCGGACTCGATCGAGCGGATCTTCGAGCAGTTCCATCAGGCGGATGCGACCTCCACGCGCCGGCACGGCGGGCTCGGCCTCGGCCTCTCGATCGCGCGCCGCCTCGCCCAGCTCCACGGCGGATCCATCACCGCGGCCAGCGCCGGCGAGGGAAAGGGTTCCACGTTCACCGTGACGCTCCCGCTCGAGCCGAGCGGGGCCGCGCCGTCGGCGCCGGCCGCGCCGCGGCCCGACGGGGAGGCGCGTGCGTGGGAGTCCGACCGGGATCTGAGCGGCGTGCGGGTTCTCGTCGTGGACGACGATCAGGACGGGCGGGATCTCACGGGGACGATTCTGAGAGATCGCGGCGCGGAAGCCGTGCTCACGGACGGATACGGCGGCGCCCTGCGCGAGCTCGAGCGCGGCTCGTTCGACGTGCTGGTCTGCGACATCGCGATGCCCGGGCGCGATGGATTCGACGTGATCCGCGAGGTTCGCAAGCGCGCTCCGGACCTGCCCGCGATCGCCCTCACGGCGTTCACGCACGAGACCGAGAAGCGAACGCGAGAAGCAGGATTTCACATCCATCTCACCCGTCCCGTGGATCCCTCACGCCTGGTGGATGTCGTCCTGGAGCTCGCGACCGCGCGACGAAACGCGCCGGCGTGAGTCGAGATCTCGTCGCGTTGAGGAGAAATCGATTCTCTGAGCTCGATCCCTCGAATTCATGACGACCTCCCTCGAAGGGGGTGGCATATGCTTTGCTGTAAGCGTCCCAAGAACGGGTTAGAATCGCCTCCCACATCTTGCCAGGGACCGGACGATGAATTTGATAGCCGCGGCGGTTGTTCCGCTGATTCTCAATCTCCCGACGCTCAACGCGGGCACGGGCTCTCAGTGCGTCGGCTCGACCCAGACCCAGGACATCGACCAGGTCCGGGTGTATCGACAGGTCGGGTCCGGTCCGTTTCGCCTCCATACGACGAAGAGCGTGGTCGGAATGGAAGGACGGGCGGACACCATCTGGGTCGATCCCTCGACGGGAGCGTCGTTCTACGCCACGGTCACGGACTCGTGGGGGAACGAGTCGTGTCCCTCGGTCGCACTGTACCTGGGCCCCATCACGGGCACCGAGAGCGAGGTCGCGGATCCAGTGCTCGAGGTTCACTACTACGACGTTCACGGAAGGCGCATGAGCGACCGTCGCGCGAGGGGCGTCTACTGGGAAACCAGGCGCTACCTGTCCGGACGGATCGAGACGAAGAAGTTGGTCCTGCTGCGCTGATTCGCTGACGAAGTTACAAAGCGTGCCCGGTCCGGTACGGGACCGCCCGAGGAGGGACGACCCGGGCACGCCTTTGAGGCCTACGTACTTACCTTTCGAGCGACTCCGCCGCCGCTCGGAATTTTTTTTGGGCACGGGTCCTGCATCACGGCTCCTCCTTCCATCAGCATAGGGCTCCAGCAGATGGGCTCCCGCATCCTACCGACGCGTTGGATTCGGTGTCGCGAAGTCCCACCCTCCGCTGAATCCCTGGTCCTACTCCACGACAACTGGGGCAACGAGAGGAGACCAGGCCATGCATCCCCGAATGAGGGCCGTGTGCTTCATGGCGGCATCCGCCGCCGGACTGTACCTCGCCGTATCGATCTCACGGGCCGACGTCATGAAGCATCCCAAGCCTCCGAACCCTCACCGGCCGGCGAGCTTCGATCGAGTGATTCGAACGCATGCGCAGGAGCTGTTCGAGGAAGGAAAGAACACGTTTCGCTTCGACACGTTCGGGAACGAGGAATTCTGGGGTGGCGCCCTGCGTCTCCACGAAGCCGTCGAGGGCTCGGCGCACGGGGGAGTGGGGGACGGGCTCTCGCCGCGCGAGGCGCTCGAGCTCGGGCTCAAAGTGGACGCGGAAGCGCTGCCGATGTCGCTGATCCAGGCGCTCGAAGCGGGACAGGTCGACCTGGACGACCCCAACGTCACGCTCGAGCTGCTCCGGCTCAACGCGGTCGTGGGCATCACCGGGTTCTCGGACGGCGACGGAGGACTCCAGTCGATCGGGATCCAGTGCGCGCTCTGCCACTCCATGGTCGACAACTCGGTCGCACCGGGTGTCGGGAACCGCCTCGACGGGTGGGCGAACCGGGATCTCGATGTCGGGACGATCATCTCACTCGCGCCGAATCTCGAACCCTTCGCGAGCCTGCTCGGCGTGTCGCAGGACGAGGTGCGCCACGCCCTCAAGAGTTGGGGACCGGGCCGGTTCGACGCGGAGCTGGTGCTGGACGGGAAGGCCTTCCGTCCGGATGGCAAGACGGCCGCGACTCTCATTCCTCCCGCGTTCGGCCTCGCCGGAGTGAACCTGCACACGTGGACCGGATGGGGCTCGGTTCCGCACTGGAACGCGTTCGTCGCCAACCTCGAGATGCACGGCAAGGGCACCTTCTTCGATCCGCGCCTCGACAACGCGGAGCAGTTCCCGATCGCGGCGCAGAACCGATTCGGGCACGTCACGGCCGAGCCGGACCTCATCACGCCCAAGCTTCCGGGGCTTCACTTCTATCAGCTCTCCATCCCGGCGCCGGCGCCCCCTCCAGGGAGCTTCGACGAGGTCGCGGCATCCCGTGGCCAGGCGCTCTTCCGCGACAAAGCGCGGTGCGCGACCTGCCACACGGAGGGGCTCTACACGGAGCCGGGATGGAACATGCATCGCGGGGAAGAGATCGGGATCGACAACTTCCAGGCCGACCGGAGTCCCGATCGGCGCTACCGCACCGCTCCGCTTCGCGGGCTCTGGAGCCACGCCAGGGGCGGCTTCTACCACGACGGCCGCTTCGCCACCCTGCTCGACGTGGTGAACCACTACGAGCAGGTGATGGCGCTCGGCCTGAGCGAGGGCGAGAAGACGGACCTCGTCCACTTCCTGAACTCGCTCGGAGGCAAGGTGGAGCCCGTGGTGGCTCATGCCGTCCAGCTGAACGCCGCCGGAGACCTGGGGTCGGGCGGCGCCGTTCAGACGGAGAGCTGGCGAATCAGCGTCCGCCCGTCGCCGGTCGTCCGTGGCGTCGCGGTCCGCGTCGTTCTCGAGGGGATCGCGGCCGGAGGGGCGCCCGCGGACCTCGAGACCAAGGTGTTCGACGTGCACGGGCGACTCGTCGCCGATCTGGGCCGGTTCCGGCACGAACCGAGCCGCGCGACCGCCGTCGCGACCTGGGATGGCCGGGACACGCAGGGAAATCTCGCCGCGGCCGGTGTGTACTTCGTGCGGATCTCGTCTCCGAAGTCGCGCTACGAGGAGGAGCGGAAGCTGGTCCTGCGGTAGTCGTGACGCCGGCGAGACGAACGAAAGGCGGCTCAGCGCTGCGCGGCTCATGCGGGCAGGCGGAAGGGGCGGCCGGCCATCCCCCGCCCCCTCCCGCATGAACCGGGTAGCGCTGAGCCGCCTTTCTCCGTCTTTACGACGGTACCGCCCCGCCCTACACTCCCCGCCGTCACCGGAACTCATTCCCCAGGGGAGGGCGCATGGTCCCGATCATGTCGCTGTGGGTCCCGATTCTGGTCTCCGCGGTCCTCGTCTTCATCGTGAGCGCGATCGTCCACATGGTGCTTCCGTTCCACAAGAAGGACTGGAGGAAGGTGGAGAAGGAGGACGAACTCCTGGACGCCTTCCGGAGGATCGGGCTCGCCCCCGGCGACTACATGGCGCCGTGCGCCGAGGGATACCAGGGCATGAAGGATCCTGCGTTCCAGGAGAAGATGAAGCGCGGTCCGATCGTGCTCCTGACCGTCATGGGACCGTACGCGGGTATGGGGAAGAGCCTCGCCCAGTGGTTCCTGTACTGCGTGCTGGTCGGGGTCTTCGCCGCCTATCTCACCGGCCGAGCGTTCGGGCCGGGCACGGAGTACATGACGGTGTTCCGGTTCACCGGAACGACCGCGTTCCTGGGGTACTCGCTGGCTTTGATCCAGACCTCGATCTGGTATCACCGTTCCTGGGGGAACACGATCCGGCACCTGATCGACGGCTTGATCTACGCGCTTCTCGTGGGCGGCGTGTTCGGCGCGATGTGGCCCGACGCCTGAGGTCCGAGACATGAGCTTCGACAAGGAACGGCTGATCCGGATCCTGATCGATACGAAGGCCTTCCAGTACAGCCCGACGCCCATCTTCACGCTCGCGTCGGGGGCGAAGAGCGACGTCTACGTCGACTGCAGGGTCGCGCTTTCCTATCCCGAAGCGCGGCAAGCGGTCGGGGAGCTCATGCTCGAGCGGATCACGAGAGGCGGCGCGGCGCGCGAGGACGCGGTCGGAGGGCTGCTGATCGGAGCCTTCCCGATCGCGATCGCCGTCTCGGACGCGGCGTACCGGAAGGATGGAAGCCTCGTCCGCGTCTTCGTGGTGCGAAAGGAGCCCAAGCAGCACGGCCTGAAGAAGCTCGTCGAAGGCGCCGTGGAGAAGGGGGATCGCGCGCTCATCGTGGACGACGTCGTGACGAGCGGCGGATCCACGATCGACGCCATCCGGCGTTCGCGCGAGTTCGGGCTCGAGGTCACCCGCGCCATCGCGATCATCGATCGGGAGGAGCAGGATGGCCGCGCGAAGATCGAGGCGGAAGGGGTGTCGTTCGAGGCCCTCTGCACGCTGCGGGACCTGAGACGCGCCGCGGAGGCCCGGACAGCCAACGCTTGAGGTAGCCCGTGAGACGGGCCCTCGTCTCGACCCCGCACTGTCCCCGGGGACAGGGACTCGACCGTGGGCGGCCGGCGGGCGGTCAGTCCGAAGCGACTATCATTCCACGAGCTACACAGTCCCATTCAGGCGCGGGCCCGGCGTGCCGATAGATGGGTTGCGGGTTGCGGCTCGCGTCACGCCAGGCCCTTCGCCTCGCGCGGAGGCTCGCGCGCCTCGCCGCACGCGCGCCGGGTCGCGCGTCCCCGCACCGTCCTTCCTGCATCGGGGGTTTCATGGCGTTTCGCCGGATCCTGTTCGTCTTCGTGCTGCCGCTCGCGGTTCTGACCGTGGCGTTCACCTTCGCCGTCTCGCGCATGAACCGGAACCTGCCCGACGCTCGCGACACCGTCCGAGGGGAGGAGACGGAAGCCGGAGACGTCGCGTACGAGGCCCTCCAGTACGTGGAAGCCGAGCGCTCGTACCGTCACGCGCTCCTCCTGAGCCGGGGGGAGGGTGACGATCCGATGGAGACCGTGCTCTCGCTGCGGAACCTCGCGAACGCCGTGGCGGCGCAGGGGAAGCACGCGGAGGCGGAGCGGCTCCTGCTCGAGGCGGTGTCGCTCGGCGAGCGCGCGCGCGGCGCGGAGAGCGTGGAGGTGCTGAGCGTGCTCGGCGACCTCCACGCCGTCTACGTCCTCGCCGACCTGGACTCGCTCGAGGCGGCGTGCGAGGCCCGAATGGACGCCATCACGCACCAGGTCGAGCCGATCTTCCGCCGCGCGGTCGAGATCCAGCAGTCGCGGAACCCGCCGAACCAGGTGATGCTCGCCGAGAAGATGGTCGAGCTCGCGGATCTCCATGGGACGCGCGGCCGGTGGGATCTGGCCGAGCTCGGGTACGTGAGGGCGCTCGAGATCCAGGAGAGGCTCCTCGGCAAGGACGACCCGGTTGCCGTGGAAACCCTCTCGCGGCTCGGCGAAGCGTGCTGGGGGCTTCGAAAGTTCACGCGCGCCACCGAGATCGCGCGCGTGGTGCTGTCGCATCACGAGCGCGCGTCCGGGACCGGGTCGCCGTACACGCTCGGCCCCATCGACCGGCTCGCGACGCTCGAGCTGGAGCGAGGGAACTTCTCCGCCGCGGAGTCGCTGCACGCGCGCGCGCTCGCCATCCGGGAGCGCGTCCTCGGTCCGCACCATCCCGAGCTCGCCTTCACGCTCCGGAACCTCGTCACGTGCGAGGAGCGCGCCGGGAAGATCGATCGGGCGATCGAGACGCAGCGCCGCGCCATGGCGATCGACGAGCGCGTGTTCGGCCCGGGACACCGGAAGATGGGGATCCACCTGCTCCGTCTCGCGGAGCTCGAGGCGCGGGCGGGAAGTCTGAGCGAGGCGAGGTCCACCTGCAAGAAGGCGCTCGTCATCCTCACCCAGACGCTGGGCCCGGGGCACGAGGCGACGGTCGAGTGCCGCTTCACGCTCGAGGAGCTGATGAGTCCGGGCGGGTTGCCACCCCGGCGTGGCCCGGGCTCGGGGCCGGGCCCCGATCCCATCGTCGAGCCCGAGCCCGAAGAGCCGGGCCGGGCCGCCTGATCGTCAGCGCGTGATCACGATGCGTCCGGCGGCGCCGGGCGCGTTCGATCCCTCCACGCGCGCGAAGTAGATTCCCGATGCGGCGGGCGTGCCGTCCGCGCGCCGTCCATCCCACGTGAACCGCTCCGTTCCGCCGCGCGCGTCCGGAATCCACCGCCGCACGAGCCGTCCGCTCACGTCGTACACCGCGACCGCGCGAGCGCGCCCGGGAGCCCCCGCCTCGAGGGCCAGCGTGACCGGCAGGACCCCCGGCGCCGAGATCACCTGGAGCTCGGGATCGGGGCGTGTCGCCCGGGTCGGCGATATCACGCGCACGGGCGCGAACCCGTGGAAACGCGTTCCGCTCGTCAACGATCCCGCGATCTCGAGCTGCGCCGTCGCCGGCGTGAGCGCCGGCAGGAGCGGCTCGCGGGCGAAGGAAACCGTGAGGTCCTGCTTCCCGTTCCCGTTCGCGTCCCCGAGGGTGGCCCCCTTGACCTCCGCGGGCACGACCCCCGCGAGCCGCACCGTGCTCACGTCGATCGCGCTCGCGTCGAAGCCGACCGGCTCCAGGACGCCCGTGATCCGTCCGGTGACGATCGATGTGTTGATCATCGAAGGGATCAGCGTCGCGTGCGCGAACTCCATCGGGGGCCAGTCGAACCGGAACGCCCGATAGGAGAAGATCCCCGGGTCGAACGTGAGCTCGTACACGACGTCTCCCTTGGGATCGACCTCGGTGAGCGTGGGCGTCGTCGATCCCCAGCCGACCAGGGTGTTTCCGTTCGGGAGCCGCTGGACGGAGCCGGAGAACGCGCCGAACACGTCCGGCTCGTGGCGGTACTCCCACACCTCCTTCACGCCCATCTCGACCTCGTCGATCTCGTACTCCACCGCGCGCGAGTAGGGCGGTGAATGGAAGTTCCCGTTGTCGTAGAGGAGGAGGCGTCCGTCACCCACCGACCGCGCGGAGTGCTGCCGGTAGAACGGGGTCGCTCCCTCCTTGAACTGGAACTGGTTCCGCTTCCCTCCGAGCCGCCAGAGCACCTCGCCCGTGGCGCGGCTGATCTTGGTCACCTCGTTCAGGCTCCGGGAGGAGAGAAGGAGGTTCCCGTCCCGGTCGAGATCGAGCGAGTTCCCGTGCACGTAGTCCACGCGGCGGTTGCCGAGGGAGATCCCGGTCGCGTCCGTCACGTCGAAGTGGTCCCAGGATTTCCACTCGAAGACCACGTTCTTCGCGCGGTCGATTTCCTGGATCACGAGCCCCACGACCTCTGCGTTGGGCCATCCCTTCGGATCGTAGGCGGTCATGTCCATGATCCTCGTCTCGTAGGACATGAGGAGCGCGTGTCCGTTCGGCAGCACGAGGAGGTCGTGGAAGTCGGTCGTGAGCCCGTTCCCGCACTGGAACGAGTCCACGACGGTGTACGTGGAGTCCAGGGCGTAGAAGCCGTCGAACGTCGGATCGAAGTACGTGAGCCTTCCATCGGGCTGGAGCTTGAAGTCGAAGCCCCTCGACGGAAGCCGCCGGTGGAACACGGGAGTGCCGTCGTTCTCGAGGATCATGAGATAGGACGCTGCCGAGGGATCGCTCTGGCTGAAGCTGCCCAGGAAGATGCGCCCGGGTGCGGGTATGCCGGGGAGCGTCGTCTGGATCCGGGGGAAGTCAGGCGGGACGGGGTCCGCCGCCGTCGGCGACGGGGCGGAGCAGAGCACGACGCACGCCACGGCGAGCGCGTGCCAGCAAGGCAGGGCACGAACGTCCATGTTCATCAACGCCTCGACTGGTGACCCCCACCAGATTCGATGGTACCCCCTCGCGGCTTCGGCGGGCGGAAGGAATCTCCCCCGCCGCGGGACCCCCCTGGTATCCTCTATCTCCTGATGAGCTTGGAGCCCGCCGCCACGAAGCCGACCACGATCGGCCCCTATCGCGTCGAGCGCGAGATCGCCCGAGGCGGGATGGGCATCGTCTACGAAGCGCGAGACCTGCGGCTCGACCGCACCGTCGCGATCAAGGCGATGCCCGACGACGTCGCGGCCGACCCGGAGCGGATGGCGCGGTTCGAGCGCGAGGCTCGGGTGCTGGCCTCGCTCAATCACCCGAACATCGCCGGAATCTACGGGCTCGAGGAGAGCGAGGGACGGCGTTATCTCGCGCTCGAGCACGTGCAGGGCGAGACGCTCGCGGATCGTCTCCGGCGCGGCCCGCTGCCCGTCGGCGAGGCCATCGACCTCTGCATCCAGATCGCCGCGGGGATCGAGGCGGCCCACGAGGCCGGTGTCGTGCATCGCGATCTCAAGCCGGGCAACGTGATGATCACGCCAGGCGACACGGCCAAGGTCCTGGACTTCGGCCTCGCGAAGGGACGGGTGGCGCCCGAGTCTGGAATCCTGGATTCGCCGGCGATCCCGAGCTCGCCCGGACTTCCGAACTCGCCCACCCTGGCGTCCCCGACGCCGTTCCCGCAGTCGCCCACGATGGCGCATTCGCCGACGCTCGCCCACTCGCCCACGTTCGGCGCGGCCACGATGCCGGGGGTGATCCTGGGAACGGCGGGGTACCTCTC
The DNA here is from genome assembly GCA_035712245.1 of Candidatus Eisenbacteria bacterium. Classification (GTDB taxonomy): domain Bacteria; phylum Eisenbacteria; class RBG-16-71-46; order SZUA-252; family SZUA-252; genus WS-9. Next base: position 36,808 of record DASTBC010000267.1, on the reverse strand, counting down.
GCCGGAGCAGGCGCGCGGAAAGCCCGTCGACCGGCGCACGGACATCTGGTCCTTCGGGTGCGTCCTCTACGAGTGCCTCACGGGGAAGCTCGCGTTCGACGGAGAGACCGTCTCCGACACGATCGCGAAGATCCTCGAGAGGGAAGTCGACTGGACCGCGCTTCCCAAGAACACGCCGCCTCGGGTGACGGAGCTCCTCCACCGCTGTCTCGAGAAGGACGCGAGAAGGCGCCTTCGCGACATCGGCGACGCGCGGCTCGCGCTGGAGGAAGTGAAGACGGGACGCGGCGCGGCGGGGACGGACGTCCCCGGTGCCGACGCGGCCGCCCGGGCGCGTTCGCGCCGGCGTGCCGGCCGGATCGCGGTTGCCCTGCCGCTCGGCGCGTTCATCCTGGGCCTCCTCGTCGGGGGCCTGTTCCTGGGACGGCGCCTTGGGGACGGCGACGGCGGGGGCGTGAAGCGCCTCTCCGTGACCTTCCCGGCGGATCTCCGCGTCCTGGGCATGGGGATGACCCCGGACGAGCGTCACTTCATCGCGATCGCGGCTCCAAAGGACGCCAAGAGCGGGAGCGATACCGACAACCGTCTCTATATGCGGACCGTCGACGGCAATGCCTTCGAGCCGGTCAAAGGCACCGAGCGCATCCAGGCGTTCAACGTCAGCCCCGACTCGCGCTGGATCCAGTTCACCGCGCGCCCCTCCGAGCGCTCCCCGGAGATCCGCATCTTCAAGATGCCGGTCGACCGGAGCCTGCCGCCCGCGCCCGTGGTGAAGCGCGAGGACGACTGGAGCGGCAACGGAATGTATCGGGAGTCTGGAACGCTCCTCTTCGCGACGGCCAACGGGAGGGAGTACGTGGAGGTCTCGCTGGAGGACGGCACCGTCTCGAAGCCGAAGAAGTTCGTTCTCGCTGGATTCGATGGCGCGTTCGCATTCAGCGGGCCGTACTCGCTTCCCGGGGACCGGGCCGCGCTGATCGCCGCGACGTACTACGAGAAGGGGCTGTACCAGCAGAGCATCGGCGCCGTCGATCTCGAGAACGGGGAGGTGAAGATCCTCACCGCCAACGCGGGGTCGGCCAAGTACCTCGAGCCCGGGTACCTCCTCTTCACCCGGGGCGACGCGCTCCTGGCGGCTCGCTTCGACCCGAAGAAGCTCGAACTGAAGGGTTCTCCGGTCGCCCTCCTGGACGGTCTCCGGATGAACGCGAGCTGGGGACACGCGGGCTACCAGCTCACTCCCGGCGGCACGCTGCTCCACGCGCCTGGCGGCAACGCCGCCAAGGATCGCCACCTCACGATCATCGACCCGCAGGGGAAGGTGAGCGAATGGTCGGGAGAGCGTCAGCCCTTCGAAGCGTCCGTCAGCCTCTCTCCCGCGGGCGACCGGGTCGCTTCCGTGGTCGCGAACACGGGCGCCATCTACGAGATCTGGATTTCCGAGCGCGGCAGGCCGAACTCCAGACGCATCGTCGCGATCGAAGGTGTCGATTGTTCGATGCCCACGTGGTCTCCCGACGGCTCGAAGATCGCCTACATCCGAACGGCGAGGAACGACGAGGACGGCGTGTACGTCGTGGACGCCGACGGGACGGGCACGCCACGCCGGATCGCGAAGGGCTCCAGGGAGGCTCAGATCATCCCCACGTCCTGGTTTCCCGACGGCACGCAGATCCTCGTCACGGCGGTGAAGATGGGAAAGCCCGGTCTCGGCATGGTGGCGGCGTCCGGAGCGGACGAGTTGGACCCGCGTGACCTCCTGCCGGGGCCCGGACGCAAGGGAATGGGCCGCTTCTCCCCGGACGGGCGGGCGATGGCCTACATGTCGGACGAGATGGGCTCCTTCGACGTGTTCGTCTGCGCGTGGGAGGGAGGCGGTCCGGTGGGTCCATCGGTCGCGGTCTCTTCGGGCGGCGGTGGGTCCCCGGTCTGGAGCCGCGACGGTTCGCGTCTCTACTACCTCAGTCCTCAGAACAAGATGATGTCCGCGGCGATCCAGCGAGCCCCACGGCTCACCGTGTCCCAGCCCGTGGAGGCGTGGGACCTCGACCAGCTCCGCATCGTTCCTCAGGGAGGCGGCATCCCACTGTTCGATGCCCTGCCTGGAGGCGGCATGGTCGCGATCCGGAAGGGCGACGCGGAGGACGACATCACCCGCTTCGAGGTCGTGCTGAACTTCGACGAGGAGCTGAAGACCCGAGTCCGCTAGATCTCCGGCCGCCCGCGGGCGATCGGCCCGCGAGCGCGCGGCTCCCGCCGCTGCCGGCGATCTCCATCGAACCCGCCAACCACACCCATGGAGGGTGTCATGATCCGAATTCTCATCCGTCTCGCGATTCTCCTCTCGCTCCTTCAGCTCGCGGCCAACGTCTCTCACGCGCAGGAAAGCGGGAAGAAACCCACCAAGGAAGAACGGCGGCTCGACGACGCGAAGGCCGTGTATCAGGAGCTCGCTGCCTCCGAAGTTCCGAAGCAGCTCCTCGAGAAGTGCAAGTGCGTCGCCGTCGTTCCGGGCGTGGTGAAGGGCGCGCTCGGATTCGGAGGCCGTCACGGAAAGGGTGTCCTGTCCTGTCGCGACGCGGCGGGGACGTGGAGCCCTCCGATCTTCCTCACCCTCTCCGGCGGCAGCTTCGGGCTCCAGATCGGGGTGGAGAAGGCGGACGTCGTCCTCTTCTTCATGAACGAGAAGGGCGCGCGATCGCTCGTCGAGAGCAAGTTCACGCTGAGCGGGAAGGCGGGCGTGGCCGCGGGGCCGGTGGGTAGGACGGGGGAGGCCGCCACGGACATCAAGCTGAACGCGGAGATCTACTCCTACGCGAAGAGCAAGGGCCTCTTCGCCGGGATCTCGCTCGAGGGTTCGCGCCTCGCTCCCGACAACGACGCTCTGAAGCGCTTCTACGGCGAGTCCGCTCGACCCGACGCGATCCTCTTCCAGCAGAATGCCCCGAGCCGTCCCGCGTCGATCCAGCCGTTCCTGCAAGTGCTTCCGTAGTCCTCACAGGCGGGTTAGAATGCGGGGTCCCCCCCGATCCACCCCGTCGGTTCAGGAGGTTCGCCATGGCAGCCTCGCCCGCCCGGGTCCTTCGCGCCCTGGCTCCGGTCCTGCTCTGCCTGCTCGCCACGCCGTTCGCCAGGTACGCCCACGCCCAGCCGCCCCAGGACCTCCGGAAGACCGCCTGTGTCCTGACGCTCCCGGGGATGGATCAGGTCCGTGCCGACACCGGGCTCGTCTATCGCTCGCTTCCCGACGTGAAGCTCACGTTCGATCTCTACAAGCCGCCGCCGGGCGGCAAGGCGAAGCCATCGGCCGCCGCGGTCGGCGCCGCGGCGTCGGGCGGCCCGCGCGGGCTCCCGGTCGTCGTCTTCGTGAACGGAGTGGGCTGGTTCCGCTCGACGCCGGCGCTCAAGGAGTGGGGGATCTACAAGGACTGGGCGCGGCTCGTGGCGGTCGAGGGCATGGCCGCGGTGCTCTACGACTCGCGCGCCGCGAACGTCCGAGAGGATCTCGTCGCGCTCGTCGAGCACCTCCGCGGGAACGCCGCGAAACTCGGGATCGATCGCGACATGATCGGCATCTGGGCGTGCTCGGCGAATCTGCGTCCCGGCTCCGCCTACGCGCTCGATCCCGTGAACACGTGGGTGAAGGCGGGCGTCTTCTACTACGGCAATGTCGACACGACGAACGTCCGCCCCGACTTGCCGGTGCTCGTCGCGCGCGCGGGACTGGACACTCCGTTCACGAACTCGAGCCTGAGCCAGTACATCCAGCGCGCGATGGCGCGGAACGCGAACCTCACCGTCCTGAACCTCCCGAACATGCGGCACGCGTTCGATCTCGTCGACTCCACCGAGGCGTCGCGGCAAGCGGTCCGGACGACGCTCGAGTTCCTTCGGCGCAACCTCACTGCGGAAATGCAGGAGGCCTGGCTCACCCGTTCGGATGACGCTCGCGCCGTGCGGGCGCACGCCACGAGGGACTGGGAGGGGACGCTCGCGTCGACGAAGGGATGGATCCAGCGCGAGCCGGAGAACGGCCATCCCCACCAGCTCGCGGCGGACGCCGCGTACCAGCTGAAGCGCTACCAGGACGCGGCGCTCCACTACGAGGCCGCGGGGCAGCGCGGCTGGATGCCCGCGCTCACGTACTACAACGCGGCGTGCTCGCGCGCGCTCGCGGGAGAGCGGGAGCGCGCGATCGAGGACCTCGAGCGGGCCTTCGCGACCGGGTTCATGCAGGACCGGGCCGCGGTGCTCCGCGATCCCGATCTCGCGACGATCCGGGACGATCCGCGGTTCCAGAAGCTGCTGGCGCCGCAATGAGCAACGCCTGGCACGACGTCCCGTGGCGAACCGATGCCGGCGATCACGTGCACGCGATCATCGAGATTCCCGAAGGATCGAAGGTGAAGTACGAGCTCCACAAGAAGACGGGACTCCTGATCGCGGACCGCGTGCTCTACTCGGCGGTCCATTACCCCGCGAACTACGGATTCATTCCGCAGACCTACTGTCCCGATGGCGACCCGCTCGACATCCTCGTGCTGAGCCAGCAGCCGCTCGCGCCGCTCTCCATCGCGCGGGCGCGCCCCATCGGCGTCATGAAGATGAAGGACGAGAAGGGGGAGGACGACAAGATCATCGCCGCGCACGTGGACGATCCGCAGTTCGCGCATCTGCGCGAGATCTCGGAGCTGCCGGAGCACTGGACCGCGGAGCTTCGCCGCTTCTTCCTCGACTACAAGGTGCTCGAGAAGAAGGAGGTCACGGTGGAGCGCATGCTGGGACGGCCCGACGCCGAGCGCGTGGTCGCCGAAGCGGTCGCGCTCTACAACGCGCGAATCGACGAGCTTCGGGCCTAGCCCGCGGCCGGGCGACCCCGGCTGGCACTGCGCCGCCCCGTGCTAGACTCCCGGTGTGGGGATGGTTCCCGCCCGGAAGCGATCCGGCGGGGCCGAGGGGTTTCGATGTATCGCCGTTGCCGTTTCCTCCCGCCCGTGTGGACCGCCGTGGCGGGATTGCTCCTGGTCCCAATCTCCTCCGCTTTCGCGGCGGAGGGCCCCGGGCCGGAGGTGCGCTCCGGCGAGGCCCACGGGAGCAGCCTGCCGATCCCGGAGAGCCCCGCCCTCGCAAGCTGGCTCTCGGCAGCGGATTCGGCCTCCCGAGCGCTTCTCGAGAACGGTGACACCGACGGCGCGCTCGCTCTCTACGAGCGGGAGCTCGCCCGCGCCCGCGCGTCGCTCTCTCCCGAGCACCCCGAGCTCGCCGCGAGACACGAGCGCCTCGGCGCCGTCGCGTGGACGGCGGGGGACTACGAGCGCGCGAGGACGGAGCTCGAGGCGGCGCTCCTCCTCCATGAGCGGGCCGGCGAGCACGATTCCACCGCGATCGCCGGCGTGCTCGGCCTGCTGGGCTCGATCGTGCTCGAGCAAGGAGATCCGCCGGCCGCCGTCCGGCTCCACGAGCGCGCGCTGGATCTCGTGGAACCGGCGAGCCCGTCCGGTCCGGCGACGGCCGCCGCGCTCGAGCGGCTCGGAGCGTCGCTCGCCGCCTCCGGGAAGCACCAGGAAGCGAGAACGCACCACCTCCGCGCGCTCGCGATCCGCGAGGCCTCGGGCGACTCGCTCGGGGTCGCGTCGTGCCTCCAGCATGTCGCCCTCGAAGCGGTTCGCGCGGGAGACGCGGCCGCCGCGCGCGCGGCGTTTCTTCGCGCACGATCGATCCTGAATGACGGGGCCAGCCCCGATCATCCCGGAGTGGCGGTCTCCGTGTCCGGTCTCGCCGCGCTCGCGCGGGCCGACGGAGACCTGGACCGTGCGCGCGCTCACGACCGGGAGGCCGTGGCGATTCGACGCCGCGCCCTGGGAAGCGAGCACCCGCTCCTGGCCGAGGCGCTCGTCGCGTATGCGGGCTCCCTGATCCGCACCGGCCACAGCGCCGACGCCGTGGATGCCGCGCTCGAGGCCGAGGGAATCCGACGGGATCATCTGCGCTCCATCGTGCGCTCCGTGCCCGAGAGCCAGGCGCTCCGTTACGAGGCGCGGCTCGCCTCGGGGATCGGAGCCGCGGTGGCGGCGAGCATCCGCACCTGGGACTCCACGGTCGTCGAGCGCGTCTGGGATGCGGTCACGCGGTCGCGCGCGCTCGTCCTCGACGGGATGGCGTCCCGGCACCGATGGACGCAACTTCGCGCGGACAGCGCGATCCTCGCGCTCGCCTCGGACGCGGCGCGCGCGCGACAGGGGATCGCGCGACTCTCCGCTCGCGGACCGGACGGCATGGATCCGCGCGCCTACCGCGCCACGCTGGAGCGCCTGAAGGCAACGAGAGAGGACCTGGAACGGAAGCTCCTGGCTCGGCGCCCGGACGCGGTAGTGGACCTCAAGCGCGACGGAGCGGGGATCGCCGACGTGCGCCAGGCCCTGCCCGCCGGAGGCGGAATCGTGAGTCTGGTCCGCTATCTCGACCCCGCCACCTCGCCTCAGCCGACGGCAGGCCCCGGGGCCGCCGCCGGCGATGGATCCCCCGGACGCTCGTCGCCGGGGACCTGGTCCTACGCCGCGTTCGTCACGTCGGGTGCCTCGAGCCACGGGCGAGTGGTCCCGCTGGGGGACGCGGAGGAGCTGGACTCGCTCGTGGCGACGTGGCGACGGGCCATGACGGTTCGCGGGCGTGAGACGGGCGGCGCGAGCGATGGCGCTGCGCCGTCGGCGGAGCGGCTCGGGAGCATCCTCCGGCAAAGGCTCTGGGATCCCGTCCGGCCTCACCTCGCCGGCGCGGAGCGCGTGATCTTCGTTCCCGACGGCTCGTTCCACCTCGTGAATCCCATGGCGCTGCCGCTGGACGGCGGCCGCTACCTCGTCGAGGAGGGTCCCACGTTCCAGATCCTCTCCTCCGAGCGCGACCTGATCGGGCCGGCGCGACCGGCGGCGCCCGGAACCGGATTCCTGGCTGTCGCCGACCCGGACTTCGACGCTCCGCGCCGCTCGATGTCGGCGCTCGATCCCGTCCGGCAGCGCGACCCGCAGAGGGAGCGGGATCCCGGACCTCGCGACGGCGCGGACCCGGTCTATCGGGGATCGGGCCCGTGCGCGGCGGCTTCCGCTCCGGGCGTCTGGCCGCCGCTCCCCGGGAGCGCGCGCGAGGTGGAGGAGATCGCGCGTCTATGGGAGCGTCGCCACGGGGGAGCCACCCACGTGTTTCGGGACGCCGCGGCAACGGAGGGCGCGGTCCAGAAGCACGCCCCGGGCAAGCGCGCCATCCATCTCGCCACGCACGGGTTCTTCGAGGGCTCCTGCGAAGGGGAGAACCCACTCCTGAGCACCGGGCTCGTGCTCGCCGGCGCGAACCGGGCCGCCGCGGACAGCGCGGAGGGAATGTCCACCGAGGACGGGCTCCTCACCGCGGACGAGATCTCCGGGATGGACCTCGCCGGTCTCGAGTCGGTGGTGCTCTCCGGGTGTGACACCGGCGTCGGCGTCGTGCGCGCCGGGGAGGGAGTCTTCGGACTTCGCCGCGCGTTCGAGATCGCGGGCGCCCAGAGCCTCGTGCTGACCCTCTGGCCCGTTACGGACCGCGACGCAGGCGACTGGACGGTACGCTTCTACGAAGCGCGGCTCGTGAAGGGGCTCGACACCGCGTCCGCCGCGCGCGACGCGAGCCGGCGCGTCCTGGAGCAGCAACGCGCGGCGGGGCAGGCGATCGATCCGTTTCCCTGGGGAGCCTTCATCGCCGCGGGAAGGTGACGGCGCTGACGCGCTCGGTCAGGATCGGAGCCCGCGCACGCGGAGCACGTAGAGCGCTTCGCTCCTTCCGCCGTTGTTGTCCGCGATCAGGATGAGAGACCGGTCTCCGTTCTCGAGGGTGGGGCCGAGCGTCATCCCCTCGAAGTTGGACGTCGTGAGCCCGAAGTTCTCCTGCCAGAGGAGCCGCTTCGTGACCGTCCGGTACGACCGTCCCTTCAGGCCTTCCGCCCACCCGAGCACGCCCACGTCCGTCGCTCCCCTGAGATCGATCTCGTAGAGGCGCACCCGCAGATTCGCGTTCCCGGTCGAGTCCCCGGCGAAGGAGCGCTCCAGCCCGAGGAGCTTCTCGCCTTCCAGGACCAGCAGCTCGCTGAGCCCGCTCACCGCGAACCCGGCGAGCTGGGGGGGAGACTGGATCTTCGCGAGGTAGGGATCGAGATCGTACGCGTACTGGCGGAGCGGCCGCATCTGGCCGTCGAGCCGCTGGAGGCGCACGATCCCGCCCGTGCTGTCCGTCGCCGGCTCACCGTCGATCGAGAGCGGCATCTCGTTCGCGACCCAGTACGTGGAGCCGTCGGCGGTTCGCGCGAGCGCCTCGAATCCGCCGTTCAACCGCTGTCGCGAGAAGATCCGAAGCATGCTCGTGCCGTCGGTCCGCACGAGCTCGAGCATGCGACCGTCCCGGAGCCGGTGCCGGGCGAGCGAGGAGCGGCTCTGGTCCCCCTCGGTGTGCTCATTCGAGATCCACACCTCGTGCGTCTGGGGAATGAACGCGATGCCCTCCCGATCCGAGCCCAGGGAATCGGGGATGACCGTGCCGGAGGGATCGGCGAGCCGCACCGGCGTGCGGAACTGGGCGTCCACCACGCGTCCCGTCACCGGATCGAGGTGGATCGTGAGCTGGTGCACGCTCGCGTGGTCGTCGCCGACGGTCAGGTACTGCTCGCCTCCGATCCAGACGATGCCGCTCAGCTCCTCGGCGAGGAGCGCGGGGTCTCCCGTCGGCTGCGCCTCGAAATCATACCGGCCGACCGGGATCAGCTCGATGCCCGCGGATGCTTCGTTTCCGGAGCGGCTGGCGGCGCAACCGCAAAGGCCCAGAGCGAGCAGGAGGAGGAGGGAGCGGACGCGACGCGCGGAGGGAGGCGACGGGCGCGACCACCCGCGCGGCCGCTCGGGCCCGAGGGCCGTCACGTGTCGGAGCGATGGAGCGCGCGCGCTCCGATCAGGAAGGCGATGCCCCCCACGGCAAGGAGGATGCTCACGGGAATTAGCATCTCATTCCACGAGAATCCGCGCCAGATGGCGCCCTCCACCGAGAGAACTCCCCACTTGACGAGGCTGAAATGGCTCACGGCCTGCATCCAGGGGGGCATGGCGATGAGCGGGATCATGCCGCCGCCCGTCATCGACTGGACGAGGAGGAGCGCCCAGCCCGCCCCCGCGACCGCCTGGTGGGTTCTCCCGAGCGTCGAGATCAGCATCATGAGGCCGACGAAGCAGAAGGCGCACGCGAGCACCGCCGCGGCGAGCTTCGGCACGCTCGCGATCCTCACGCCGAGGACGAGAGAGCCGAACGCGAGGAGGAGAACGGTCGCTCCGAGCGCGGCGAGGAACGCGGCGAGCCCCTTCCCCGCGAGGATCTGCGCCTTCGAGATCGGCGCGAGGCGGAGACGCAGGTACGTTCCGGTGAGGCGCTCTTGCACGATCGAGATCGCGAAGCTCATGCAGACGCCGATCAGGGCCCACATCATCGCGGAGGGGAAGGTCACCTCGAAGGCGCTCCGCGGGCCGTCTCCCTGACCGGTCACGGCGGTGATCTCGAGGTTGGGGCCGAGGGCACGGGTCGCGTCGGAGCCGGTCGCGGAGCCGGTCCCGGATGTGGTGACGGTGTCGAGGGAGCCGAGGAACCGGTCGAGGTTGGTGTAGAACGAGGTCAGGTCGTCACGGCGCTCGACGGTGATCGTGGTGTCGGTCTGGACGGCCGCCATCCTCTCGCGGAGCGAGGCTCTTCCGGTTCCATCCGGGCCGAACGAGCCCTGCATGGATTGAACGAGGGCCTGGGTCACGAGCCCCTCCAGGTAGCCGGCCTCCGCGCGCCGGCTCGGGTCCAGTCCCAGCTCGATCGTCGCCGAGTCTCCTCCGAAGCCGAGCGAGGCGCCCATGCCGGGCCGGAGCGCGATGTACCCGGTGAGGCGGCCGCGCCGCACGAGCGTCGTCGCGGAGTCGCGCGGCGCCTCCAGGATCTCGAGCGCGCTGGACTTCCGGAGCTCCGCCCCGAACGCGCGCGAGTAGTCGGTCCGGTCCTCGTCCACGAGGGCGACCTTCATCGGAGAGGTCTCGTCGCTCCCTCCGATGATGGACCCGAAGAAGAGCGCCATCAGGAAGGGCCAGCCGAGCACCCAGAAGAACCCCGCGCGATCCCGGAAGAGGAGCCGGAGATCCTTCCGGGCGATGGCGAGGATCGAGCTCATGCGTCGCGCGGGATCCGGACGGCGGCGATCCGGCTCATGTGTCGCGCAGGGTCCGGCCCGTCAGGTTCAGAAACACGGCCTCGAGATGGGGGCTCTCTTCGATGACGCGCCGGACGGGTGGCCCGCCATGCGTCCGGCGGAGGTTCTCGACCGTGTCGAGCGCGAGAATCTTCCCGTGGTCCACGATGGCGACGCGGTCGCACAGCCGCTCCGCCTCCTCCATGTAGTGCGTGGTGTAGACGATCGTGCGGCCGAGCCGTCTCAGCGCCTCGATGTTGTCGAAGAGAAGATTCCGGGATTGGGGATCGACGCCGACGGTGGGCTCGTCCAGGAGGATGACGGAAGGATCGTGCATGAGCCCGCACACCAGATTGAGACGGCGCTGCATGCCTCCCGAGTACGTCGCGGCTCGATCCTTGCGCCGCGCGGTGAGCCCCGCGAACTCGAGCGCCATCTCGATGCGCTCGCGGAGCCGGTCGCCTTGGAGCCCGTAGAGCTTCGCGAAGAACTCGAGGTTCTCCTGCCCGGTGAGGTCCCCGTAGATCGCGAGCGACTGGGGCGCGACGCCGATCCGGAGGCGGACCGAGGGCCGCGTGGGATCGGATTCGCCGTGAATCCGAACCTCTCCGGAGTCCGGACGGAGCGCGCCGACCACCAGGTGCAGGGTGGTCGTCTTTCCGGCGCCGTTCGGTCCGAGGAGCCCGAAGCACTCGCCCTCGCGGACCTCGAACGAGATCCCGTTCACGGCGACGTTCGAGCCGTAAGACTTCCGGAGGTCGCACACGTCGATGGCGGCCATCAGCGGGGGAGTATGGCGGTGCCGCGGTGGGGCGCAAGGGGCAAGATGTGCGAGGGCGTCGACGGGAGGGCCCGAAGTGCGCGCGGTCCTCGCTTCGTGGTAGCCTCCGGCGATGGTTTCGATCCGGCACCTCCTCGCGGCGGCTCTGGTGCTCGCGGCGCTCGCCGGGAATTCCGCCGCCGACACGGCGACTCCCGCCTCGCCCACCGTTCCTTCGACTTCCGCCCCGGTCACGGCCATTCGGTTCGGCCGCCTCGTGGACGGCCGCGGCGGCGTGGTCCCGAACGCCGTCGTGGTCGTGGCGGGCGATCGGATCCGTGCGGCCGGTCCCGCCGCCCGCGTGGCAGTGCCGGACGGCGCGGCGGTTCTCGACCTCTCGCGCTACACCGCGATTCCAGGGCTGATCGACGCGCATACCCACCTCACGTACTCGTGGGACGGAACGCCTGGATCGAACCCATGGCAGCAGCTCACCTCACGCCGCACCGCGGAGACCGTCTTTCTCGCTCAGGAGAACGCGCGCCGGACGCTCGGGGCCGGGGTGACGACGGTCCGGGACCTGGGCTCCTGGGATTACATGGACCTCTCGCTTCGCGATCTCATCGCGCGAGGCTCGATCGTCGGGCCGCGGATGTTCGTCTGCGGGTACGGGCTCCACACCACGTACATGCCGTTCAAGCCCGGGGAGGAGCTTCCCATGGGCGGGCGCGCGGACGGGGTGGACGGCGTGCTGCGAGTCGTGCGGCAGAACATCGCCGCGGGAGCGGACGTGATCAAGATGTTCGGCTCGACCGGGAGCGCCGCGGACGTGAGCGGGGAGCAGACCTTCACGTACGAGGAGATGGAGGCCGCGGTGGACGTGGCGCGCGCGAGAGGGAAGCGCGTGGCGATCCATTCGTACGGCCCCGACGGCGCGCGCGATGCCGTGCGCGCGGGAGCGACGTCCGTGGAGCACGCGACCGACTTGGATGACGCGACGCTGCGCGAGATGGCGCGGCGCGGCACGTTCTACGTGCCCACGATCGACCACAACCGGTACTACGCCGAGAACGCCTCGATCTTCGGATACGACGCGTCGGTCGTGGCCGGGCTGAACGCGTACCGCGGGCGGAATCTGGAAACCCTGCGGCGCGCGGTGAAGGCCAAGGTGAAGATCGCCATGGGATCGGACGCGCTCTTCACGATGTGCGGCGAGAACACGCGCGAGCTGCGGTGGTTCGTCGAGGCCGGGATGACCCCGGCGCAGGCCTTGGCGACCGCGACCGTGAACGGCGCGGCGCTGCTCGGGATGGAGAAAGAGCTGGGCGCGATCGCGCCCGGATACTACGCGGACATCGTGGCGGTCGAGGGGGATCCGCTCACCGATATCGAGGCGGTGGTATCACGCGTCCGGTGGGTGATGAAGGACGGCGAGGTGGTTGTGGACCGGACGGGACAAGCCGCCCGGTAGCGAATTCAGCCCGTAGCAGCAGATCGACGTCCACATGTGCCGGGCGACGATTTCACCGCTGTTCGCGTCAATGAGGTACGTCCTTCCCTCCGAGCTGCATCCATCCTCCTTGACCACGAGCGTGTTGGCCACGGTCCAGATGAATCCGTACTCGGGGTTGTACGTGAACCCCGTTCGCCACGGCTTGAGCCCCTCCTCGAGGCCACCGTTTCGGGCAATATGGACGGCGGCTGCCTCATCGAACGGGAATTCGCACTCGCGAGGATTCTCGGCGCAAGCTGCGATGTCCAGGCGGTCGTGCAGCGGATGAAGCCGTCCGCCAGGAGTCAGGTTCACCTGCACGATCTGATCGATGAAGGGCTTCCCGGGCACACGGAATCGGTAGACGATTCCCCAGTAGGGGACGGCCTCGAAGTAGAGGCCTGTGGCGCGCCAGTGCGAAGCGGTGGGGTCGTGCCAGTGGCAGTGTTCCAGGGTGAGGTGGCGCTCGAAGTGCTCCCGTCCCACAAGTCCGACAAGGATGCTGTCCGCACGATGCACCATGGACGACGGGATGGCTGAGTCGCTCGCACAGGGAGGACGTTCCTGTGCCGGATCGGCCAGGGCCCCCTGGAGCATCACAAGGAGCCCTACGCAGGACAGTAGAGCCCAGCGACGAGTTCTCACGTGAACACGGCCCGGAGTCCGGCGAAGAAGGTGTTCCGGGGGACCCCCTGATCCTGGCACGGCGGGCGGTGGCCCCCAAGCACTACTTGGGACCCCGGGCGCCCGACTTGATGTCAAGTCTTCGTGAACCCGGCCGATATACGTTCCATGCGCCACCCCAGCATTCGCGGCATCGGGATCCGCTTCGTCCTGGCCATGACCTTACCGGTCACCGGGATCGCCCTCGTGCTCTGGACCGTGGCGCAGCTCCTGATCTACGAGGTCACCCAGGCCTAGTCCCGCCGTACCCGCTCCAGCCCGCACCCTACTTGCTGTGCAGCAAGTTGAGGCCCGGGCTAGTGGTCCCGTGAAGAGGGCTTTTCCCAACCTGCTCTGGAGGACCTACTCCTTCCCCGGCCTCGTGAAGAAGGAGACGCCGCGCGCGTTCTCGTCCACGCGCAGCGGCTGGTAGATCGAGGGGAACGCCCTGGCCCTGCAGTCGAGGCGCTCGCACAGGCGGCAGGTGATCCCCACCGGCGCGGCGCCGGCGGGGTTCGCGAGATCGAAGCCGTCGGCGTAGACCATCCGCCGCGCCGACTCCACGTCGCATCCCAGTCCCACGGAGTACATGACCTCGGGCGTGCGGTATCCGCCGCGATGCTTCCGGATGGTGCGGGCGATCGAGAAGTACATCGTGCCGTCCGGGAGACGGTCGAGCTGGGCGCGGATGACATTCGGCTGGAGGAACGCGGCGTGGACGTTCCAGAGGGGGCAGAGCCCGCCGAACCGGGGGAAACGCAGCCCGGTCGCGCTGAACTTCTTCGAGATGTTCCCGGCGATGTCCACGCGCACCATGTGGAAGGGGATTCCGCGCATGCCGGCTCGGTTGAGGGTCGTGAGCCGGTGGCAGATCTGCTCGAAGTTGGCGCGGAAGCGATGCTCCAGCAAGTCCGTGTCGTATCGCTCCTCCTCGGCGGCTCGGTAGAAGGCCTCGTACGGCATGAGGAGCGCGCCGGCGAAGTAGTTGGCCAGCGCCACACGGCAGAGCGCGCGCGACTCGGCCGAGGTGAGCGTGGAGTCCGAGGCGATCCGGTCGAGGGTGTCGGGACAGGTCAGCAGCGCGACCTGGTGGGCGAGCTGGAAGTTGCGCGAGCCCCGGCGCAGCACCTCGGAGAGGCAGAGCTCCAGCCGCTCGGGGTCGAAGCGCCGCACCGCCTCCTTCATCTCCGCCATGCGCAGGACGCGCACGCGGACGCGGTGCTTTCGCTCGAGGTACAGGGCCATTCCCTCGAAGAAGTCGTGCTCGTGCAGCTTCGCGTCCGCGCCGACGCGCTCGGCCTCCGCCTCCAGCTCGGGGAAGTGGTTGACGTGGCGCTGGATCAGGTCCGAGACCTCCTCGGCCGCGAGGCCGGCGCGGTCCACGCCGGAGAGGTCCTGGCGGTCCACCACCTCGGCGGCGATCGACTCCGCCGAGGCCCGCGCTTCGGTGTAGGCGTGATGGAGGTGGATCACCGCCCGCGCGACCTCGGGGTTTCCAGCGACGAACTCGCCCAGCTCCCGCTGGCTCGGAGCCCGGTCCTCGAAGAGCGGATCCCCGAACACCTCGGAGAGGTCGGCCACGAGCTTCGTGTCCACGCTTCCCGCGAAGGATCGGAGGTCCAGGCTGAACGCCTGGGCAAGAGCCAGGAGAAGATTCGCGCTCAGGGGACGGCGGTCGCTCTCGATCAGGTTCAGGTAGGAAGGCGAGATCCCAAGCCGCGCCGCCATCGCCGATTGCGTGAGCCCCTCCCGCAAGCGCAAGGCCCGCACGCGCTTTCCAAGACCCGTCGTGGTCTCGCGTCCCATACCGGGAGTTTACATGATTTACTGATTTACAGCAACTGGACACAGTTAGTGAAATGGCTGTAATTTGTGTTACAGCAATAAATTATCTGGATTTTCCTGAACCATGCTGTCAAACTCTTGTCATGGTCACGCGCGCGGACAACAGCACGGGAATCGAGATCGAAGGGACGATTCGTGCCGGTTACGAAGAGATCCTGACGGACGACGCTCTCGCGTTCGTGGCCGATCTCACGAGGCGCTTCCGGCCCACGGTCGAGTCGCTGCTCGCCGCGCGCCGGGACCGTCTCGACGCCGGGACGCCGCTCGACTTCCTCGTCGAGACGCGCGCGATCCGGGAGGGTGACTGGAAGGGGCCGTCGATCCCGTCCGACCTGACCACACGCACCGTCGAGATCACGGGCCCCGTCGACCGGAAGATGGTCATCAACGCGCTCAACTCCGGCGCGAACTGCTTCATGGCCGACTTCGAGGACTCGAACGCTCCGACGTGGGACAACAACCTCCAGGGGCAGAGGAACCTCCGGGACGCGATCCGCGGGACGATCGAGTACACGGACCCCGCGACGGGCAAGCAGTACCGCCTGAACGAGCGCACGGCGACCCTCCTCGTGCGTCCCCGCGGGCTCCACCTCCCCGAGCGCCATCTCCTGGTGGATGGGGCCTTGGCGCCCGGGTGTCTCTTCGACTTCGGGCTCTACTTCTTCCACAACGCGCGCGCGCTCCTCGAGCGCGGCACGGGGCCGTACTTCTATCTGCCCAAGCTCGAGCACCACCTCGAAGCCCGGCTCTGGAACGACGTGTTCCTCGCCGCGCAGGCGGCGCTCGGAATCCCGCGCGGCACGATCCGCGCGACCGTGCTCATCGAGACGCTCCCCGCCGCTTTCCAGATGGACGAGATCCTGTACGAGCTGCGCGAGCACTCGGCGGGGCTCAACTGCGGCCGGTGGGACTACATCTTCTCCTTCATCAAGACGCGCCGGGACGATCCCGCGGCGGTGCTGCCGGACCGCTCGCAGGTGACGATGCAGCAGCCCTTCCTGCGCGCGTACACGCAGCTCGCCATCCGCACGTGCCATCGCCGCGGCGTGCACGCGATGGGAGGGATGGCGGCGCAGATCCCGATCCGGAACGACGCCGATGCGAGCCGGATCGCGCTCGAGAAGGTCCGCGCGGACAAGCTCCGCGAGGTGACCGACGGACACGACGGGACCTGGGTGGCCCACCCCGGGCTCGTCCCCGTCGCGCGAGAGGTCTTCGAAGCGGTGATGTCGGGACCCAACCAGCTCGACCGCCTGCGCGAGGACGTCCGCGTCTCTGCCCACGAGCTCCTCGAAGTCCCGCGCGGCACCCGAACCGAAGAGGGGCTTCGCCAGAACGTCCGGGTCGGCGTCCAGTACCTCGAGGCCTGGCTCCGGGGCCTCGGATGCGTCCCCCTCTACAACCTGATGGAGGACGCCGCGACCGCGGAGATCTCACGCGCGCAGGTGTGGCAGTGGATCCACCATCGGGCGGCGCTCGAGGATGGGCGCGTCGTCGACGCGGCGCTCCTGCGCGCGATCGCGGACGAGGAGATGGCGAGAATCGAGAAGGAGACCGGCCCCGAGCGCTTCCGGGGCGGGCGATTCCCCGAAGCGCGCGAGCTGTTCGAACGACTCTCCACGTCTCCGGAATTGGAGGCGTTCCTGACGATACCGGCCTACGAGCGGCTCGAGCCGCCGAGGCCTCACTGACTCCACGGATGGACGGGCACGAAGGAGGTCCCCTCATGCGAACGACATCGTTGAACAAGAGAAACCGCATCCGCGCCGTTCGGCCCGCGGTGGTGGCGCGGGCCGCCGCCGCGCCCGCCCTGGACGAAGCACCCCCGATTCCGCCGACCCGCTGGGCGGGGATCGTTCGCCCGTACCGGGGCGAGGACGTGGAGCGCCTCCGCGGCACGATCGCCGTGGAGCACACGCTGGCGCAGCTCGGCGCGCGGCGGCTCTGGCATCTCCTCACGACGCGCGAATACGTGAACGCGCTCGGCGCCCTCACCGGAAACCAGGCGGTGCAGCAGGTGAAAGCGGGCCTCGAGGCGATCTACCTGAGCGGCTGGCAGGTCGCGGCCGACGCGAATCTCGCCGGCCAGACCTACCCCGATCAGAGCCTCTATCCGGCGAACAGCGTTCCGCAGGTCGTACGTCGCATCAACCAGGCGCTCCTTCGGGCCGATCAGATCGAGCACGCGGAAGCGCGCAAAGCGGCGGCGCCTCATACGGCGCTCACGAACGGCCACGCGAACGGAAATGGCCACGCGAACGGGGACGGCCACGCGAACGGGGACGGCCACGCAAACGGGGACGGCCGCGCGAACGGAGACGGCCACGCGAACGGAGACGGGCGACCGCGCTACTGGATGGCGCCCATCGTCGCCGACGCGGAGGCGGGTTTCGGCGGGCCGCTCAACGCCTTCGAGCTCATGAAGGGGATGATCGAGGCCGGGGCCGCGGGGGTCCACTTCGAGGACCAGCTCTCGTCCGAGAAGAAGTGCGGCCACCTGGGCGGCAAGGTGCTCGTCCCGACCAGCCACTTCATCCGCACCCTCGTCGCGGCGCGGCTCGCGGCGGACGTGATGAACGTCCCCACGCTGATCGTCGCGCGGACCGACGCGGACAGCGCGAAGCTCATCACGAGCGACATCGACCCGAGGGACGGCGAGTTCCTCACCGGCACGCGGACGCCGGAGGGCTTCTTCGGCTACAAGGGCGGCCTCGAGTGCGCCATCGCGCGCGCGCTGGCCTACGCGCCCTACGCCGATCTCCTCTGGTGCGAGACCTCGACCCCCGACATCAAGGAGGCGCGGGAGTTCGCCGAGGCCGTGCACGCCCGCTTCCCCGGGAAGATGCTCGCGTACAACTGCTCGCCCTCGTTCAACTGGAAGGCGAAGCTCGACGACGTGACCATCGCGAAGTTCCAGCGCGAGCTCGGCGCCATGGGCTACAAGTTCCAGTTCGTGACGCTGGCGGGGTTCCACCAGCTGAACCACGGCATGTTCGAGCTGGCCCGCGCCTACAAGGAACGCGGCATGTCCGGCTATGCGGAGCTGCAGGAGTCGGAGTTCGCATCCGAGAAGCACGGCTACTCGGCGACGCGGCACCAGCGCGAGGTGGGAACGGGCTACTTCGACGAGGTGATGCAGGTCATCTCGAACGGAGGATGCTCGACGCTGGCGCTCGAGGGATCGACCGAGACCGCTCAGTTCCGCGTGCGCTGAGCCTGCGACGAGGGGGCGGACGCCGGCGGGAGCCCCAGCTCCCGCCGGTACCGCTCGCCCTCCGGGCCGTTCAGCTTCCAGTACGCGAGGCGCGAGCTGCCGGTCAGCTCTCCGCGGTCGAGCGCCTCGTCCCGGCGCCCGCCGCCCGAAGTCGAGCCGGTCCACTCCCACCGGATGATCCGGTGGGGATAGGCGGACTCGATCCAGAACCGGCCCACGCGCTGCTCCGTCCGCACCGTCACCACGCTCGTCTCGAAGCGTCCCGCGGGAACGCGCACCGTCTCCAGGCTTCGCGCGCGGTCCAGCTTCGCCTCGCTCCAGACGAGGGGCCGGTGCGTGAGCCTGCGGTGGAACGCCGAGGGGAGGAAGGGAACCGTCTTCCGCTCGCCGGGACGGATCCAGTCCCCGCGAAGTCCTCGGAGCCGAACCAGGAGCTCCTCCTCGGCGAGCGCGCCCTTCTGCAGCGTGAGCCGCTTCAGGTCCGACTCACCCTCGAAGTAGCTCTGGTACCGGTCGGCCACGTGGTGCCGGTGGAAGATCATCTCCTCGAACACATGGCCGCACCACTCGGCGCTGCTGAAGGTGATCTTGGCGGGGGAGAAGTCTCGCGTGCGGGTGAACACGGACCCGAGGGTGTGGTAATCGTAGATCCCCGTCCGGAACTCGCGCACGAAGTTCACCTTGAGCGCCTCGAACACGTCCTTCGGGTTCTCCTTGGGGTCGTCCACCTTCACCCGCCGGCTCTCGCTCATGGGCTCCGTGACGTAGATCAGGACCGCCGTCCCGTCGCGCCGCTGCCCGTAGCGAGTGACGGAGTAGCGATAGCCGTTCAGCTCGGCCTTGCCGTCCTGCCAGTGCGCGTCGAACCGGTCGCGTTCCGGCGCCGCCGTCGCGGCGGCCGTGGGCGTCGCGGGCAGGGGGGGCGTGGTGGACGTGCGAGCGGCCCGCACGCCTCCGGCCGAGACCAGCATGGCGCCCACGAACCCCAGGGCCAGGGTCCGGGCCCGGCGCCGTTCGGCTCCAATCGTCACGTCGGCTCCTTCCCGTTCCGGGGGCTCCGCGGCGTCGGCTCCCAGAGGGAGGGTTCTCGCGCGCGTCGCAACGGATTAGACTTGAGAAAACCACGCGGGAGGTCGCGCACCCGGTTCCGGGAGCGCGCTCGGCCACTCCTTAGCCGTCCTACACCGGATCGGGTCCGCATGCCACGATCTTTACGGGGAGGGGGACGTTCGTGCCCATTCCCTTGATCCACATACCTCGCTCCCGATCCCTGGCGCGCTACCTCCTCTTCGCCCTCGCCCCCGCTGTCCCGCTGGTCGGGCTCGTGCACCTCATCGTGCGCTCCACGGTGCGGAGCGCCGAGGAGAGCGCGGGGCGGCGCGCGGTCGCGGTCGCCAAGCTCGGCTCCACCGCGGTGGACGAGTACTTCCGGGGCCTCACCTCGTACGTCGAAGCCTACTCCCGCAACCCGGCCCTGGCCACCGCCGCGGCCTCGCGGGACGAGGGGAAGGCGCGCGAGATCTTGCGCTCGCTCCTCGAGGGGAACGGGCGTGTGGACCGCACCTTCGTCACCGACTCGAGCGGCATCCTGTGGACCGACTATCCCTACGAGCAGCCGGTCATCGGGAAGAGCTTCGCGCACCGCGACTGGTTTCGCGGAGTCTCGAGCCGCGAGAGCACCTATGTCTCGACCGCGTACAACCGGGCGGCGGGGAAGCAGGAGCGCTCGATCGCGGTCGCGACACCCATCCGGCTCCCCGGAGGGGGAACGGGTGGCTACCTCGTCGCGCAGGTCCTCGTCTCCTCGCTCCAGCGGCAGATCGCGCACTCCCCGGAAGCGGGATTCGGCGAGATCTTCGTGCTGGACCGCCTCCAGTCGGTGGTGGCGGTCACCGGAGATCACCTCGGCCCCGCCCTGCTCGGAGCCGTCACCAGCTGCGTCGACCGGGCTGCTTCGAAGCCCGTGATCCACCGCATCGAGGTGGACGGCCGCACGTACCTCGTGGCGCAGTCCAGGGCGCCGGTGCTGGGCGGATGCGTGCTCGCGGCGCGGGGCCTGGATCAGTCCCTCGCCGCCACCCATGCGATCGGGGCATTCCTCTATGCGATCGCGATCGCGGCGGCGCTCCTCGTCGCGCTCTTCCTCTCGATGGCGCTCGGGAGGCGGGAGCGGCGGATCGAAGACTTGAGGAAGCAGGAAGCCAGGCTGGCCGCGGAGGTGGCGGAACGGACCGAGAGCCTCACGCGCACGGTCAGCCGTCTCCGGGCCGAGGTCGGCGAGCGGATGCGCGCCGAGGCTTCGCTCCGCGAGAGCGAGCGGCGCTTCCGCGGGACCTTCGAGCAGGCGGCGGTCGGGATTGCCCACTTCAGCGCGGAAGGCCGCATCCTTCGCGCCAACCAGAAGCTCGGGGCGATCCTCGGCGTCCCGCACGAGCGGCTGCTCCTCATGTCGATCACGGATCTCGTCCGTCCGGAGGACTTCAGGAACCGGGAGGGCTGCCCCGAGGGCGACGTGCTCCAGGGTCTCGGCGAGTGGAAGGAGGGGATCTGCGAGGTCGAGCGCGAGCTCCTGCGCGGGGACGGGTCCCGCGTGTGGTGCCAGATCACGCTCGCCCCGGTCACCGACGAGCGCGGCGAAGCCGAGTACTTCACGGGCGTCGTCGAGGACGTGAGCGAGCGAAAGCGACTCGAAGAGGAAGTCGTCCAGTCCCAGAAGATGCGCGCGATCGGACAGCTCGCGGGCGGCGTGGCCCACGACTTCAACAACCTGCTCACCACGATCCTGGGCTACGCCGAGCTCCTGCAGCGACGGCTGACGCGCGGGGATCTGGCCCGGAGCTACGCGGACGAGATCATGAGGGCCGGACAGCGCGGCAGCGCGCTCACGGCGCAGCTCCTCGCGTTCGGACGGAAGCAGATGCTGCGTCCGATCCCGATCAACCTGAACGACGTGGTGAGGGGGATGGAAGGGCTCCTCCAGAGGCTGACGGGCGACCTCGTGACGCTGGAGATGGATCTCGATCCCTCGCTCCACACGGTGAAGGCCGACCTCGGCCAGGTCGAGCAGGTTCTCATGAACCTGGTCGTGAATGCTCGCGACGCCATGCCGGCGGGAGGCGAGATCCTGATCGAGACCCGCAACGTCGAGGTGGACGAGGCCGCAGCGCAGGACATCTCCGGCATCGCGCCGGGCGCGTACGCCGAGGTCACCGTCACGGACAACGGCATGGGCATGGACGCGGCCACGCGGGCCAGGCTCTTCGAGCCCTTCTTCACGACGAAGGAGATGGGGAAGGGAACGGGACTGGGACTCTCGATGGTGTACGGCATCGTGAAGCAGAGCGGAGGAGCGATCACGGTCACGAGCGAGCCGGGGCAGGGGAGCTCCTTCCGGGTCTACCTTCCGCGCACCGAGCTGCCGGCCGTGCCGATCCGGACCGAGGAGCTCCCGGTCTCGGGTTCGAACGGCGCGGACAGGACCCCGCTTCACGCGCGGGCGCACGAGACGGTGCTCCTCGTCGAGGACGAGGTGGGGCTGCGCGCGATGGCGCGCCAGACTCTCGAGGAGAACGGATACGACGTGCTGGAAGCGGAGAACGGCGCCGAGGCGATCGCCATCGCCGAGACGCACGAGGGGCCGCTCCATGCCGTGCTGACCGACGTGAAGATGCCACGGATGTCCGGCGCCACCCTCGCCGAGCGCGTGCGCCAGATCTTTCCCGACGTGAAGGTCGTCTTCGTGTCGGGGTTCACGGAAGAGTCGGTCTTCGGCCAGGTCCCTCCGGATCCGAACGTCACGTTCGTCCAGAAGCCCTACACGCCCACGAGCCTCCTGCGCGTGCTCCGGGAGGTGCTCGAACGCACGGGCCCGGGCGTCATCCCTTGATTCCGAGCGCCTCCGCCGCCCGGGTCGAGACCTCCGCGCGGAGCGCCTTCAGATCCTTGTGCCCGTCCGGGTGGATCGCGTTCGTGAGGAGCACGACGTACGCGCCGGCTTCGGGATCGATCCACATGGAGACCCCCGTCCACCCCGAGTGACCGTAGGAGCTCCGGGAGAACCGGAGCCCGCGCGGCGCGGAGTAGGGGCTCTCGATGTCGAAGCCGAAGCTCCTCCGGACTCCGAGGTTCCCGCCGCACTGGTCGGTGGTCATCGCGCGCACGGTCTCGGGCGAGAGCACACGGCGTCCGCGCGCCATGCCGCCGCTCAGGAGCATCTCGCAGTAGCGGCCGACCTCGGCGGCGGTGCCGAACATCCCGGCGTGTCCGCCGACGCCGCCGAGCGCGCGCGACCTCGCCCGAGGGTCGTGCACGCGACCGCGGAGAAAACGGCCGCGGTCCCGCTCGGTCGGCGCCGTGCGCGAGAGATGCTCCGACCGGATGCCGAATCTCGTGTGGCGGAAGCCGAGCGGCCGGAAGAGCTCCGCGTCCGCGACCCGGTCGAGGCGCCGGCGCGCGTGGCGCTCGATCACGAGCTGGAGGAGCACGTAACCGACGTCGCTGTAGATGAAGCGGCTCCCCGGCTCCGATTCGAGCGGCTCGCGCGCGATCGCGTGGAGGAGGGCGGTCTTGCTTCCCGAGTAGTCCTCGATCGGATTGTCGGGGACGAACCCGGCCGTGTGCGTGAGGAGCATGTGGAGCGGGATCGACCCGACCGGAAGTCCTGCGGTCTCCGGAAGATGGCGCTCCAGCGGGTCGAGCATCGAGAGATCCCCGCGCACGGCCCGCTCGACGATGAGCGGGGCGGTGGCCATGGGCTTCGTGAGGGATGCGAGGTCGAAGATGGTCCCGGTCGTCATGGCCTCGCGCCGGGGAAGGACGGCCCGCCGTCCCACGGACGCCGTGAACACGGGGCCGGTGGCTCGCCCGACGGAGATCACCGCGCCAGGGATAAGCGATGATTTGACAGCGACTTCCAGTGGCAAGACGAGGCGTCGAAACCGGGGCGGGGCGCCCGTCCGGGGCCGGGAGCGTGGAAGTCTCATCGGGGGCGCAGGATACGCTATCGGGAGACCGGGGGCCGAGGGAATCGCATCCGGTGAGAACCTCCGGCTGCCGATAGGGTTCTAATAGAGACCATGGATCAGCGCCTGCCGGCTGTCCATAACCCCGCTTCTGCGGGGACCTCCCGCCGGGGTATCCTGAATCCCATGAAGCCGTTCACGCTGGCGTGCGCCAAGGTGGGAGTCTGCCTCTGCTGCTTCTTTGGCGCGAGTCGCGCCTCCGCGGCATCGGCGGAGCACCCGCTCGCGCCCATGGGGATCCTCGCCACCCTCGAAGACGCCGCGCCCTCCGCGCCGCCTGCAACCGCGACAGAGGCGCCAACCGCTCCTCTCGCGGCCGCAGCCCTGACGGCGCCGCCGTCCCCCACGGCCGCCGCGGACGTGGCCGGCCCCGCAGGCGCGTTCCCGGAGAGCGGCACCGTCTTGCGCGCCCCGCGCGCGGTCGGAGGGGTTTCCGCAGGCTTCATGAGCAAGCTGGACCACGACACCTTCAAACCCGGGACCTGGGATAACTCCTTCTTCGAGAGGGCCGGGCGCGACCTCGGAAGCCCCGCCTCGCTGCTCGGAGGGACCGCGCTCTTCGCGGCTCAGGGATTGGCCACCGGCGATCACGAGCAGGTCGAGACCGCGGGGCTCATGGGTCTTGGATACCTGGGCACGAGCGCCACCGTGCAGGGGCTCAAGTCCATCACCGGGCGCACCCGCCCGGACGGCTCGGACGACTACTCGTTCCCGTCGGGCCACACCGCGAACTCCTTCCTCGCCGCCGCGGTCCTCGCGAGGGAATACGGCGGCGCCACCGCCGTCGTGAGCTACGGCGCCGCCACGCTCGTGGGCGCCTCGCGCATCGCGGGCGGCCGGCATCACTTCTCGGACGTCCTCGTCGGCGCCGTCATCGGCCAGATCTTCGGCTTCCTCGTCACGTCCCTCGACAAGTAACCACGGACGAGTAAGGCTCCGGTCCCATGATTCCGCTCCGGGACCGGAACCCATCCGGCAGCTTCCCCGCCGTCACCGTCGCGATCATCGTCGCGTGCGTGGTCGCGTTCCTGTACGAGGTCCTGGCCCAGGATCAGCTGCGGGATCTCTTCAGCGCGTACGCCCTGATTCCCGCCAAGATCTCCTACGCTCTCCAGACGCAGCGCCTGAGCGATCTCGTGACGCCGTTCTTCTCGTCCATGTTCCTGCACGGCGGGTGGCTCCATCTGATCGGGAACATGTGGTACCTCTGGATCTTCGGCGACAACGTCGAGGACGCGCTCGGGCCCGTCGGATTCCTGCTGTTCTACCTCTTCACGGGGCTGGCCGCCGGGATCACGCACTACGTGCTCCAGCCGGAGTCCGCGATCCCGACCGTCGGCGCGAGCGGCGCGATCTCCGGGGTGCTCGCGGGCTACGCCGTCCTCTTCCCCCGTGCCCGCGTGGTCACGCTGGTGCCCCTCGGATTCTTCATCCAGCTCATGGAGCTGCCCGCCGTCGTGCTCCTCGTGATATGGGTCGTCATCCAAGCCCTGAGCGGGCTCGTCTCGTTCGGCGTGGGGCAGTCGGGCGGCGTGGCCTGGGGCGCCCACGTGGGCGGATTCGTGGCGGGGCTCGTTCTCGTGAAGCTCTTCCGGCCCCGGCGGGTGATGGCGTAGTTCGCGCCGATGCGGGTACTACCTCGGTAGGTGCGTGGGCGGACCCTCCGTCTCGGCTTGACTGCGGCCCCTCTTCTGCGACAATCAGCGAGAAACGAACGCAACTCTAACTCCACCTGAATCAAGGATATGACCATGAATCGGACGTCGCTCCGGCTCATCGTGATCACCCTGGCGGTGATCGGATCCGTCGCCTGGCTGATCCTCTCGGGGGTGAAGCAGACCGGTCTCCAGTACCTTTCCGTCACCGAGCTCGCGCAGCTCCGGTCCGCGCCTAGCTCCGGCGGCTTCCGCCTGGACGGCAAGGTGGCGGCCGGGACGGTGCAGTACGACCAGAAGGCCCCGCGACTGACCTTCGCCATGACGGACGGCAAGGAGTCGATCGGTGTCGTCTATGACGGCCTCATGCCGGACGCCTTCGGAGACGGGCGTGAGGTGGTCGTGGAAGGGACCTATCGCCACTCCGACAAGACGCTCCACGCGTCGAAGCTCGTGACGAAGTGCCCGTCCAAGTACGAGGCCGAGGGTCTCGGGGAGGACAAGACGTGAGCGAGATCGGAAAGCTGACCCTCTTCCTCGCGTTCCTCTGTTCCTGCTACGGCGTCGTCTCGATCGCCGTCGGGCTCCGTTCGGGAATGGCCGGTCCGCTCCGGAGCGGGCGCCGCGCCGTGTGGGTCGTCTGCGCCCTGACGCTCCTCGCGACGGTGCTCCTGGTCCGCGTGCTCGTGAAGCGGGATTTCTCCTTCCGGTACGTGGCGGAGCACACGAGCCTCGATCTCCCGGCCCATTACGCCGTGAGCTCCCTCTGGGCCGGGCAGGAGGGATCGCTCCTCCTCTGGCTCCTGATCCTGAGCGCCTACGGCGCCGCGTTCCTCTGGTGCTACCGGAAGCGTGTCGATCCGTTCTACGACGCCGTCGCGATGGTGGTCTCCGCCGTGATGGTCTTCTTCACGAGCCTCCTGGCGTTCGTCTGCTCCCCCTTCCGCGTGCTCGCGACACCTCCGGCGGACGGGAACGGGCTGAATCCTCTGCTCCAGGACCCGGGGATGATGATCCATCCCCCGATCCTCTACATCGGGTACGTCGGCTTCATCATTCCGTTCGCGTTCGGCATGGCCGTGCTCCTCATGAACCGCACCGGCACGCGGTGGATCGAGGAGGTGCGCCGCTGGACCCTGTTCAACTGGATGTTCTTGGGATTCGGGATCCTCCTGGGCGGCCGGTGGGCGTACGTGGAGCTGGGGTGGGGAGGCTACTGGGGCTGGGATCCGGTCGAGAACGCGTCCCTCATGCCGTGGCTCGTGGGAACGGCGTTCCTCCACTCGGTGATGATCGAGCAGCGGCGCGGCATGCTGAAGACATGGAACGTGGCGCTCATCGTGCTCACGTTCGAGCTCTCGATCTTCGGGACCTTCCTCACGCGCTCGGGCGTGCTCACGTCGGTGCATTCCTTCGCCGAGTCGAATATCGGTCCCTGGTTCCTGGGGTTCATCCTGATCTCGAGCACGATCGCGACGGCGCTCATCCTCTACCGGAAGGCGCTCCTCGAATCCGAGAACCGGCTCGACGCCGTGGTCTCACGCGAGGGCTCGTTCCTCTTCAACAACGTGCTCTTCGTCGCGCTCACGTTCGCGACCTTCCTGGGCACCACGTTCCCGGTGGTCAGCGAGGCCGTGACCGGCGCGAAGATCTCGGTGTCCGCGCCGTTCTTCAATCGCGTGAACGTGCCGATCGCGCTCGTGCTCCTGCTCCTGACCGGGATCGGGCCGGTCCTCTCCTGGAAGCGCGCCACGGCCTCGGTGCTCCAGCGGAACTTCGTGATTCCGACGATCGTGGGCGTGCTCGCGACCCTGGTGTCGATCCCGTTCGGGGTGCAGGGGATCTATCCCATCGTCTGTGTCTTCGGCTCCGCGTTCGTGACGGCAGCGGTGGTCATGGAGTTCGCGCGCGGCATCAAGGCTCGGAAGGACGTCGAGCCGCCGTCGCCCGCGGCGCTCCTCCACCTCGTGCAGAAGAACAAGCGCCGCTACGGCGGCTACATCGTGCACCTGGGCGTGGTGTTGATCTTCGTCGGCGTGCTCGGGTCCTCGGTCTTCCAGAAGGAGGAGCACGCGCCGCTCCAGAAGGGCCAGTCGCTCGCGATCGGTCCGTACAACCTGACCCTGCTCGGGGTCCAGGAGAGGCAGGTCGCGAATGCCATGCAGACGCGCGCCGAGATCCACGTCGAGCGCGACGGGAAGCGGCTGCCGCTGATGTACCCGGCGAAGGCGATGTACTTCAAGGGCGAGCAGCCCATGACGGAGGTGGCGCTCCTCCAGACGCCGGCCGAGGATCTCTACGTGATCCTGGGCGGCGTGAACGAGGACGGCTCGGCCTCCATCCAGTCCTACATCAATCCGCTCGTGAGCCTGGTCTGGCTCGGCGGGGTGGTCATGGTGCTCGGCACGATCGTCTGTCTCGGGGACCGGATGCGCCTGAAGCGCGAGGAGAAGCTCCTCACATGACGCGCTCCGGCTTCCCTCTCCTCGTGCCCGTTCTCGCGCTCACCCTCGCGCTCGCCGCCGCGGCGATCGGCACTGCCTGGGCCGTCGAATCCGCCGCGGGCCGGAAGGACCCCGCGAAGGCGATCACGAGTCAGCTCATCTGCCCGTGCTCCTGCGGCGAGATCCTGAGCGGATGCGTCTGCGAGACCGGGAAGACGATGCAGGGGTTCGTCTCCGACGAGCTCAAGGCGGGGAAGAACGGAGAGCAGATCACGGCGTCGCTCGTCAGCAAGTACGGCGAGGTGATCCTGGGCGCACCCAAGGCGGAGGGCTTCAACCTGATCGTCTGGGTCGCTCCGTTCCTCGCGACCCTGGTGGGATTCGTGATCGCGGCGTTCGTGCTGCGCCGCTGGGTGCGCCGGCGTTCCGATCTCGCGCTGGCGGGGGCGGGCTCGATGCCGGGAGCCGGCGGGACCGGCGGGGTCACCGTCCCGGGCACGCGCCAGGCCGCGGCCGAGCAGGATCTCGCGGCGTATCGGGCCCGCGCCGAGGAAGAGCTCCGGAGGCTCGAGGAATGACCCTCGCGCTCCAGATCCTCCTCGTCGCGGCCGTCCTCGCGTTCGTGCTCGCGCCGCTCCTTCGCTACCGGGGCGAGCGCATGTGGATGGAGCCCGAGATGGAGGCGCGCCGCCGGTCCATCAACGAGCGCAAGGCTCGGCTCTACGGCGCCCTCCTCGAGATCGACTTCGATCGCGACTCCGGCAAGATCTCGGACGAGGACCACGCGCGGATGCGCGAGGATGCCATGGCGGAGGTGGTGAAGGTGATCGCGGAGGAGGAGCGTGAGATTCCAAGAACGCACCGCAGGCCCGTCGTCGTCGAGGGAGGAGACCGCGTGGAACGCATGATCGAGGAGTTCAAGCGCTCGCGCCGCGACAAGGCCGGAGTGAGGGGATCGTGAGGCGACGCGCGGCGGCCGTCCCGGTGCTCCGTCTTCTCACGCTCGCCCTGTGGCTCGCGGCGCCGGCGATCCTGGCTCCGGCGGACGCGCTCTCGCTGACGATCCAGGGCCGCGTGCTGCGCGGCGAGGAGCGCGCTCCGGCAAAGGGTATTCCCGTGTCCCTCCACCTCGTGAAGGGTGAGGAGGAGCTTCCGGGAAGCACGCTCACGTCCGACGCGAAGGGAGCGTTCCGCTTCGAGGGCGTGCGGGAGGAACCGGGGCTCTCGTACTACGTCTCCACGGAGTACAAGGGCGCCTACTACACCGAGGGGCCGATCGAGGTGCACCCGCCCGGAACCCCCCACGAAGCGGCGGGGAAGACGCTCACCCAGGACCTCGTGATCTACGAGGTGGGGCGCGAGATGGGCACGGTCCGCGTGACGCATCACCACGTCGTGGTGGAGCGAAATCCCGACCACCTCCATGTCACCGAGATCCTGATCTTCCAGAACGACGGGAAGACGGCCTACCTGGGCACCGGACTGAACCACGCCGAGAGTGCCGGCGTGCGCCTGGGCCTCCCCGCTTCGGTCGAGAACTTCGAGCCCGGGGTCGGCGGCGACGATCAGACCGTGCGCGTGCAGGGGCGCGACCTCACCGGGATCCGTCCCATCCCGCCCGGCTCGCGGCCGTTCAGCTTCTCGTACCACGTTCCTCTTTCGGGGCGGATGGACCTCTCGCACCGGCTCTACTACCCGACCGACAAGGTCGTGGTGATGCTCAACGACCCCGCGCTCAAGCTCGAGTCGGGAATGCTCCGCTACACGGGCCCGCGCGAGCAGGGAGGGAAGAAGTTCGAGGTCTACGAGGCCTCGATGGTTCCCACCGGCGCCGAGATCGAGATGCGCGTTCACGGGGCGTCCTTCTGGTCGAATCCCAAGATCTATCCATGGCTCGCGGCGCCGTTCGTGATCGTCGCGGTCTTGATCGTCGCCGCGAAGCGCGGGCGGCGGGTGAAGGAAGCAGGCGCGAAGGGCAGCGCGGACCACGCGGCGGGCGGCCCGGGGGGCCAGACCGCCGCGCATCCCGAGCCGCTTCGCGTGCACGCGCCGGCCGGCGGGGCCCACGCGTCGCCGCAGGCACGGCTCGCGCCGCAGTCGGGATCCCGGGGCGACGGCGGCGAGGATCTCGCCACCGTGTACCTCTACCTCATCGACGCGCTCGACCGCGGCCTGGAGCAGGGCGAGTACTCCAAGGAGAGCCACGCCCTGATCCGTGGCAACCTGAAACGCCGCCTCGAGACCATCCTCTCCAGCCAGCCCCAGGCCCGAGCCCGCTGAATCCCCCGCGGTGATCCTCCGCGCTCGGGACATCCGGAAGCGCTTCGAGAACCGCGCCGTGCTCTCCGGCGTGTCGCTCTCGATCGAGCCCGGAGAAGTCGTGCTCCTCTCCGGCGCGAACGGATCGGGCAAGACCACGCTCGCGCGGATCCTCTCGACCCTGCTCCCGCCGGACGACGGCGAGGTCACGCTCGACGACGAGCCGGTCACGGACCGCCGGGCGCTCGTGCGCCGGAGGATCGGCTTCACGACGCACGTGCCGCTCCTCTACCGCGGGCTCACCCCGGTCGAGAACCTCGTCTTCTTCGGACGGCTCGCGGGCGTTCCGGACCCGGGGCTGCGCGCCGTGGACCTCCTGACGCGGTTCGGGCTCAGGGAGGCGATGCACCGGCCGGTCGTCCACTTCTCGCGCGGAATGCTGCAGCGCGTCGTGCTCTGCCGCGCGCTCCTCCACGATCCCGGGATCCTGATCTTCGACGAGCCCTATGCCGGGCTCGACGAGGAAGGAGTGGCCGCGGTGAACGGCGTCCTGCGGGAAGCGCGCGCCTCCGGGCGGAGCGCGCTCGTGATCGCGCACGGGAAGGAGCGGGCGCAGCCGGTCGTGACGCGCGTGGTGCGGCTTCGCGAGGGAAGGATCGAGGCGGCGTGATCCCGTTCATGCGAACGGTCGTGGAGACGGCGTGATCCTCCTCGAGGTGGCCCGCAAGGACCTCACGCTCTACGCGCGGGACGCCCGGTTCCTCGCGACGCTCGCCCTCTTCAGCGCCTCGCTGGTCCTGATCCTGAGCGTCGCGTTCGGTCCGATCTTCCAGGATCCGCCGCGCGAGGCCGCGGCCACGATCTGGGCGGCGCTCTTCTTCGCGGGCGTGCTCGGTCTCACGAGGTCCCTGGAGATGGAAGGGGAGTCCGGAGGCGGCGACGCGCTGCGCATGAGCGGAGCGGATCCCTATTCGATCTATCTGGGGAAGACCCTGGCGAACTTCCTGATGCTCTCGGCCGTGTTCGCCCTCGTGCTCCCCTTGACGTCCGTGTTCTTCGACGTGGGGAGCCTCTCGGCGCTCCCGAGGGTGGCCGGCGTTGCCGCGCTCGCGCTCCTGGGCTATAGTGCATGGGGAACGCTCTTCGCCGCGCTGGCCCGGGGGCTCCAGGCTCGGGAGCTTCTCCTCTCGGTACTCCTGTTTCCATCGTTGATTCCCCTCTGGATCGGCGCGGTCAAGCTCACGCACGCGCTCTGGGGAGATGCCGGGACGGCCGGCGTGGGCGACTGGGTCAAGGTCATGCTGGTGATGGACGTGCTGGGCCTGGGCGTGGCGGCCTGGCTCTACGAACCCGTACAGGAGGCTGGCGAGTGACGAGAACGGTGCCCGAGCGGTGGCGGAAGGCGGCGCGGTTCGTCTGGGCCGCGGCGATCGTCCTGGTCGTGATCTCGCTCGTGATGGTGGTGCGCGTTCCCGTGGAGCGGGTGATGGGCCCGGTCCAGAAGATCGTCTACGTCCACGTTCCGAGCGCCATCGCCACCATGATCGCGTTCGGCGTCACCTTCGCGGCCGGCATCGCGTACCTCACGACGCGCCGGTGGTTCTGGGACGCGATCGGAGCGGCCTCGGCCGAGGTGGGGCTCGTGTTCGCGACCGTGGTCATGGTGACCGGACCGCTGTGGGCACGCTCCGCGTGGAACACGTGGTGGACCTGGGAGCCGCGGCTCACCACGTTCTTCATCCTCTGGATCCTGTACGCCGCCTACCAGGTGATCCGCGCGTCGCTCCACGGAACCGCGAAGCGGAACATCTCGGCCGTTCTGGGAATCATCTTCTTCGTGATGTATCCCGTCACGGTCTACTCGGTGAACCTCTGGCGAGGCTCGATGCACCCTCAGAACGTGACGATGGTGGGGGAGATGCGCCAGACGCTCCTCTTCTCGATGCTCGCCTGGGCCGTGTTCTACGTCGCCGTGCTGGAGCGCCGGCTGAGGCTGGAGTGGGCGCGGCGCGCGGCCGAGATGGAGCTGGGCGCCGTCGGCGCGGAGGCTGGCCCGGCCGAAGCGGCTGCCGAAGGCAGGGGACGAAGCTCGCGCGCCCCGGGCGCCCCGGGAGCGGCCCGATGACCTACGCGATCATCGCCTACGTGCTGAGCCTCGTCCTGTGGGCGCTCTATCTCGTGTTCCTGGTCCGGCGCGTCCGGCGCGAGGCCGAGGGCCGCGGCCGCTGACGCGGCGTGTCCGTGCGTCCATGAGCCGATGAGGGACCACTTCCTGGAGTTCGAAATCTCCCCCGAGCTCGTGAACGAGATGCTCGAGTCCGGCGAGAACACCATCCTCCTCGACATCCGTGAGGACTGGGAATGGGAGAAGGCGCATCTGGAGGGCGCGATCCACATTCCCCTGGACGAGCTGACCGATCGCGTGAGCGAGCTGGATCCCCGGAGCGAGATCGTCGTCTACTGCCATCACGGCGATCGCAGCGTCGACGGATGCCTGGTCCTCTGGGAGCACGGCTTTCGCAAGGTGCGAAGCCTCACCGGCGGCATCGAGGCGTGGTCGGAGCTCGTGGATCCGACCGTGCCGAGGTACTAGGGTCCGGATCTAGCTGTGCGGTATGGGAACCGTGATCTGCGGCAGCGCTCTCTTCGAACTCCACTTCCTCCGGACCTCCTCCGCCTCCCGGTCTTCCGGTATCAGGCGCGCGACCCTCTCCGCGAACCGCATGGCCGAGTCGGCAAACCCGTTCTGGTCGAACGCTCGCATGAGGAGACGATTGGCCTCCACCTCCCGAGGTGAGAGGCCGAAGGCCTCCATGACGGCATCGTCCAGATCGAGCCCCGGTGCGGGCTCGTGTAGGATGGAGAAGGCCGCCTCCAACGCATTCTCGCGGGAAAAACTCGGCAGGTCGCGCACGAGCGCTTCCGCTTCGGATCGCCTTCCCGCCTCGATCAGGATGGCCGCGGCCGCTCTCCGGTCATAGACCTCGACGATCGGCGGACGACCCTGCATCCCGATGAGGATGTGAACCGCCTCGTTGGCTCGACCGCCGGCCGCCCGGCCCAAGGCGAACGTCCTCATGGTCTTCTGATAGGCGAAGAGGTCCGGTAGGGCTCCGCTGCTCCTGGGGGTGAAGGTTCGAAGATCGATTTCGATCACATCCAGCTGACGGTTGAGCCAGAAGAGGTACTCGGCTTTCGATTCCTGACGATACCGATTGGGGTCGAGCACATAAAGCGAGGGTTCCCGATACCAGATACGCAGCGGCTGGAACCGGTACAGAAGCGTATGCATCCCAGCTGGTCCGCTGAGTTGAGCGGATACATACACGGTGGAGCCGGGCGGAAAAGAGGGCCTCAGTTTCTTGAAGTTCAGCTCCACGGTTCGCAGGGAGGCTGCCGAGCGCCTCAGGTTGCTCTCCGTCGTGATCTCCGGCTCCAGCCCCACGGTTCGGGACCACACTCCCAGTGTGATGTACGCAGCAACGAGAACCACGGCCGCGGTTCGAGGCGCTCGTGCGAGACAGACTCCGCCGGCCATGCAGACTCCAAGAGCGGGGAAGCAGGCATAGTAGTGCGACCACACGGGGACCAGGGCCGCCACCATCACGAGTGGCGGCAGCCACATCCAGAGGCTCAGCCAGATCGCAGGCCGCACCAGCCTGGGACCCTCCTGCTTCGTTTCACGCCGGAGCCGGAGAATCGAGATGACGGAGACAACGATCGCCGTCAGGCCCGCGAACAGGAGCGTCCTCGGCCCTGGAGTGGAACTTCCGAGCGGGATGTTCCACGTCGCGAGCGTCCCCCGCATGAGGGAGCGCGAGAAGGTCTCCGACGAGACTCCGATCGTGCCCGAGGCTCCGTCGTTCCCGCCCCCGAACAGGAGTAGCCGTGTGGCCGGGTGAATCAGGAGCCAGACCGCGGTGGCCAGCGCGTACGTGCCCAGAACTCGGATCCGCTCCGAACGGAGCGGAGTGCGCATCCACGCCGCAACCACGAGGGCCGGTGCCATGGAGAGAGCGGTCTCCTTCGAGAGCAGGGCCACGAGCCACAAGCCCAGAGCCCAGGCTCTCCTCCCGCGAATCTCCGCAAGAAGTGCGGCCATGGTGAACAGGATCGCCAGCACATCCTGGATGGTGCTGATCCAGCCGGTGAGCAGGGGGAGAGCACCCAATCCGGAGAAGAGGAGTGCCGCCATGGCAGCCGCACGCATCCCGGCGAGCTCGCGGGTGCAGGCAAAGAGGAGGCAGACGATTCCCAGGACGCCCGCGAGGTTCAGGATGTGCGCGACCGAGGGATGGCTTCCTAGAAGATGAACGAGGCCGAAGTAGATCTCGCGAGATACGGGCCGGTAGTAGAGGGTGTGAGGATCCGGGGCCAGCTCGCGAAGCTCGAGGACCTGGGTTCTCCCGAGGAAATCGAAGTCATCCCAGAGAAACGGGAACGAGAACGTGGGGAGCGCGAGAACGATCGCGACCACGACCGGTCCAAGAAGGACCCGCTGCCAGCGCCCGCCCGGCTCGATTGCCTGATTCACCGACCCTCGAAGAATCCGTCCACTTCGGAGAAGGGAGCCGCCTTCGCGAGTCCCGAGAACGTGCCGCGCTCCGCGATCTCCCGGGCCGCCGTCAGGAATCCTCCCCACGCCGCCCGCGCGAGCGCGCCTCCCACGCTGATCCGGCGCACGCCCAGGCTCGCGGCCTCCGACCGTGAGATGAAGTCGCTACCCACGAGCAGATTGACAGGCTTCGGCGCCACCGCGCGGACGACCGCCGCGATGTCCTCCTTGGAGCGAAGCCCAGGCGCATAGAGACATTCGGCCCCGGCTTCGGCGTAGGCCGTGAGACGCCGGATCGTCTCGTCGATGTCGGGCCGCCCCACGATGAACCCTTCCGAGCGGCCGGTGAGAAGGGCTTTGGTCCCGCTCGCATCGATCGCGGCACGCGCCGCCCGAATGCGCTCGACGGCCAGGGTGAACTCGAAGAGCGGGTCCGACGCGTCTCCCGTGGAGTCCTCGATCGAGAGTCCCGCCACGCCCGTGGTGGTCGCCGCGCTCACGTTCTTCGCGACGTCCTCCGGCCGGATCGCGAATCCGCCTTCGAAGTCCGCGTTCACCGGGATGCGCACCGCGTGTGCGACGGCACGGAGATGCGTGAGCGTCTCTTCGAGCGTGACGTGGTTGTCGGATCGCCCCAGGGTCCAGGCGTGCCCCGAGCTCGTCGTGGCGAGCGCCTGGAACCCGAGCATCTCGAGCACCCGCGCGCTCCCGGCGTCCCAGGGGTTCGGAATCACGAAGCACCCGGCTTGGTGAAGCTCGTGAAACCGCTGCCGGATCTCTGGCGTGCTCATCTTGCTCCCACTGCTTTGTGTGTCCGATGCGGTGCCGCGAGCCGGGCTGAGGACGTGGCGCGCGAAGTCCCGTTGAGAGACACAATGAATTCATGCCCAAGCGAGATCAATGACCATTTCGGAGCGAGCCCCCCGCGGGCGCGACTCATCCCGAGGCATACAGCAGCCGCGCCGCTTTGGGGCTACGGCTGATGCACTCGCCGTGGAACTGAAGCGCCGCACGGATCCGATCCGGAAGTGTCGCGTTGTCCAGTGTCCGGGCGCGCGCGGCCGCACGCCGAGCCTGATCTCCCTTGATTCCCAGGCCACGCAAGGCAGAGAGAACGTCCTGGATCTGCTCTTCCACTTCAGCGTCCGCCGCGATCTCCGCCTTCGCTTTCGCCCGCTCCTGCGCCTTCTGTGCGAGCCCAGCCTCCTTCGCGAGCCGCGCCTCCTCACGCTTTCGGTTCATGAACTCCGTTCCGAACACTCGCTCCGCCTCGTACTGGTTGTGCACCCGGCACCGCAGCCTGAGCCCCTCCACCGTGTCCTCTCGGTTCCGTGGGTTCACGTGATCGAATTCGAGGAACTTGTCGGAGTGACACCGGTGTCCGTTCGAGCCGACGAACGTGCAACGACCACCATCTCGATTCCAGACCGCATGGCGGACTTGTGCCGGAATGTAACGGTTCCAAATCCCTGTCCGGCGGCGGCGAACTCCGGCACCGGTCCCGAACCGTCGCTTCTCGACCTCTTCGGTCAGAAGATCCATGGCCCGGTCCAGAACCTGCGAGATGTCTCCTGAAGGAATGGCATGGCTGAGGAGAGCCTGAAGATACCGGGCCCGGTCCCGCGTACCCGGACGGACCATGAGCGGCACGAGCGACTCGACCTGGGAGAGAAGGGGGCCCGTTCCGGAACCGTCAACCTGCTCCGGAGCAGGTTGATGGCTCGCGTTCACCTGCTCCGGAGCAGGTTCCGCCGCCAGGTCCAACCCGCAGGGTCCCGAGCCGCCCGAGACCACATTCACCTGCTCCGGAGCAGGTTCGCCCTCGGGAGCGAGCAGCGTCTGAGCTCCTGACGGGAGGCAGCACGCCAGAAGCTCCTCGATCTCCGACTTCCTCCGGTGCGTGGCCGCCCTCACCAGCTCCTCGACGTTCTCATCAGTTAGGTGCGGGGCAAGCATGCATACGGCCGTCACGTGAAGGCGGCCCTCCGCGAGTTCCGTGAAGAGGATCGGAAAACGCCGCGCCGCACGGGCCGCCTGGATCCGCTTGCAGGTCGTGTCCTCGGATAGCCGAAGCTCTTCTCTGCAGTAGGCGTAGAGAGAGGAATAGCCGAGGGGGATGTAGAGGGTCCGCGTGTCGACTTCCGCGAGGTAGGCGAGCACGGAAGCGATGGCGGTGCGTTCCTCCACGATCAAGGCGGCGAGGTCACGAAGGAGGACATCGTCACGGAGACGGGTCAACGAGTAGTCGCGCATGGAGCACCCCTCTTCTGGGAGCGGGACATCGTTGCCTGGACGTCGGACCAGGAGTTCCGTTCGGGGTGCTTCTCTTATATCACGGGGGTTTTGAGAACCCCGCGCAGGCCGGCGTGACGATGATGGAGCAGTAGGAGTGTCTTCATCAAAACAGATCGGCGATCGTGCGCCTGGCGGCTCCGGAGGAGCTCTAGTGCGGTGTTCTCAGCAGGAACAATGGTTGAATTCGGTCTGCCACGCGAAACACGTCAAGGAAAAAGTGAGTCCGAAGCGGTAACAGATTGAACCGCGCCATCAAGTCTCCCCTCGTTCCGCCGGTACGAGCCTCTCTCAGGACGGCGCCTCCGCCCGCGTCCGGAAGCACCATGGCCTACAACGCCACGTCGCACTCACGCGCCACCAGATCCTCCAAC
>DASTBC010000266.1 GCA_035712245.1 Candidatus Eisenbacteria bacterium | reverse complement strand
TCCCCGCTCGGTTTGGCTCGGGTTGGCAGGGGTTCCCTTTTCGATCTGGGCGGCATGGCGCCTCGTGCGAGCCCGCCAAACCACACGGCTCGTCATTCCCGCCCAGGCCGCCACGCTCCTCGCGTTCGTCGTCACGGCGGCAGCCATGAGCGTGGGCATGATGTGGAACCGGTGAGAAGCGGTCTCTGAGGGAGCGCGGCGCAAGACCGAGCTCGCGAGCCACTACTTCCAGGCCTCGCTTCCCCGGCAGTTCGACGAATGGGTGTGGTTCGACGAGACGCGCGCGGTCGCCCCGTTCGATGCGCGGCAGCCGGCCGGACCCGATCTTCCGGAGACGTATCCCTTCGGGCTGTGAGACGAGCTCTCGCCACTCGAGCCTGACAAGATGGCCGACGCATGCCAGCATGGCAGACAGGAAACGCTCCCGCGCGTCCCGGAAGCAACGGTGCCCCGCTCGTAACTCACGACCGAGGAAGCAGGTGCCACGCGTCTGCGATGCGTGCGCCGAAAGGCACGCTCCGTGCAGAGTGACACAGGTGCCGGCCCCGTTCGGACCGGTAGGAGGTGGACCGGGTAATCGGACCATCCACTGCGGCGGCCAGCGTTGAGTCGTCTGAGGCGCGCGTGAGTCGCGTGAGAGATTGGACCTAGCATTCCTCCCCACGGGGCGCCACCCCTCCCGGGAGAAATCGGGATGGAACGAGCGCCCCACGCTTAGAAGCGGGGACCAATCTCGGAAGGCCACGGCCCCCTTGGACCGCGCTGGCCTACCGCTATTTCGCCGGCTACAGCGGCCGCTTCTCGAACGATCGCATGCCCACCACCAGCACCACCAGCACGTAACCCGCCGCCCACAGCACCATCGCGCCGCTCGGGACCGAGACGGGTGAGAAGGGCGATTCGCCCAGATCCCGCACGATGGAAGGCTGCATCTGCGCCGCGGCGAGCTGCCAGAGCGCCTCGCTGGGCATGAGGAGGCTCGCCACCGTTCCGACCTGGCGCGCCGTGTCGTTCCCCGCCATCGTGCCGATCTGCTCCACCAGGTTGCCGATGAACGCGAGACCGAAGAGCCCGAAGGCGAGCATCCCGTTCGTCACCGTGCTGAGCCTCGCTCCCCCCGCGATCGAGACGGTCAGGAGCACCGTTCCCTCGAGGAGCATGAGCGGGAGTCCGCGCTCGATGCGAGGCGGCGTGAAGCTGCCCAGGGTCCACGCGATCGCGAGCACACCGCCCGCGAGCAGGCACAGGTAGCCCGCCATCACGGTCCAGT
This sequence comes from Candidatus Eisenbacteria bacterium, assembly GCA_035712245.1. Lineage (GTDB taxonomy): Bacteria > Eisenbacteria > RBG-16-71-46 > SZUA-252 > SZUA-252 > WS-9. The sequence continues at coordinate 4,533 of DASTBC010000266.1, read as the reverse complement.
GACCGAGCCACTTCCCGAGCACGATGTCGCGGCGGCGGATGGGACGAACGGCGACCGTCTGGATCACGCCCGAAGCGATCTCGCCGGAGAGCGTGTCGACCGGCAGCAGCACGGCCATCATCACGGTGAGGAGGTTCGTCGCGAAGAGCCCCGCGAGCGTGAACATGTTCAGGAAGATGCGGCGCTCGACCAGGGTCATCGTGCCGCCCTCTTCGCGCAGGATGAGATGGAATCCGAGCCCGTACAGCGCGAGGAACGCGCCGCCGGCGATGAGCGCCGCCGTGAGGATCCGGCGCCGGAGCGCCTCGTGCAGCGTGAGCCGGGTGACGGTGAGAAGTCCGTGGAAGGGGGTCATCCGGGCCTCTGGTCCTCGCCCATGACCTCGAGGAACGAGGCCTCGAGGGACTTTCGCGAGACGCGCATCTCGTAGAGCGGGAGCCCGCGCTGGACGAGCGCGCGGGCCAGCTCGGGCAGACGCTCCTCGGTGGGGACCGACACGCGGAGCCGGTCGCGGGCCTCGCCGGACCCCGCCGCCGACATGGCATCCTCCTCGAGGATCCGTCCGATTCGCGCGATGGCCTCGAGCGTTTCGCCCGTGAGGCTTCCCGAGCGGATCTCGACCTCCAGCGATCCGTCCACGTCCCCGACCACGAGATCCCCGAGGGTTCGCCCCTCCTTCACGAACGTGACGCGGCTGCAGGTCGCTTCCACCTCGCCGAGAAGGTGCGAGTTCAGGAACACGGTCGTACCGCGGTCCCGCAGCTCGCGGATCACGTCCCGGACGAGGAGGCGGCCGAGCGGGTCGAGACCCGACGTCGGCTCGTCGAGAAACACGAGGTCGGGCTCGCCGAGGAGCGCCTGCGCGAGGCCCACGCGCTGCATCATGCCCTTCGAATAGGTACGGATCGGACGGTGCGCCGCGTCGAGCAGGTCGACGCGCGCGAGGAGGGCGTCCGCGCGCTCCCTCGCGTGCGCCGAGCGCATCCCGAGGAGACCACCGTGGACGAGGAGGAGCTCGCGCCCCGTGAGCCAGTCCTGGAAACGGAAGTGCTCCGGCAGGAACCCGAGCCGCGCGCGCACCGCGCGATTTCCGAGCCGCGCGCCGAGAACGGCGCCGGATCCGGACGTCGGCTCCACGAGCCCGAGGAGCATCTTGACGGAGGTCGTCTTCCCCGCGCCGTTCGGGCCGAGAAAGCCAAAGACCTCCCCCCGGCGCACGCCGAGGGAAAGGTCTTGGACCGCGACCTTCGCGCCGAACTGCTTTCGCAGCCCGCGCGTCTCGATGACGAGATCCGTCACGCCGTCACAGGGCGATCGATTCCGCCATCCGGATGGTGTCCTTCGCGGACAGATCTCCGCGGAGGCAGTAGATCCGGTCACCCTCGGCCCACATCAGCATGGCGCCCCTGCGCCGAGGACGACCGTCGGCCGGCTGCTCTCCGGACGTCGTGATCAGGAGCGCCGAATTGCCCCGGATCGTGACCTGGCGGAACGAAGCCACGTCGAGCGGCACCGGGACGAGCAGCGTGCTCTTCCAGTCGGTGGCGCGCGCCATCCGGCGCGCCTCGCCCGCGTCGAGCCCGAGAATCCGGAGACCGATCTCCCCCAGTTTCTCCATGTCCCATCCCGCGGGGACCGACACCTCGGGGCTCGGCGCCTGGATCAAGATCGCCTTTCGCTTCGTGGAGCGGAATCGCTGCACCACGACCGTGGGCTTGTGCACCTCGACCCAGCCGTCCTCGAGCCCGCGCGGCAGGGAAACGCCCTTCATGTCGAGGCGGTCGAGGAGCTCGCGCACCTTGTCCTCGCTCACGAGGAACCGCATCGCCTCCTCGCCATGAACGAAGACGCTCTCCGGCGCGAGGCTGTCCGGAAGATACGCCGGAGCGCTCACCGCGAAGCCGGCCCTCTTCGAAGCTTCTTCACGCGTCGGAACGTACCACGAGACCCCGGGCTTCAAGGTCTCCTCGCGCTCGAAGACGAGGAGCCCGCGCTCCTTCTCGATCGACTTCAGCGTTTCGATGCGGGCCTGGTTGAATTCCACCGGGGCGAACCGGCGCACGCGGAAGATGTCGAGAATCGCCTGGGCCGACACGCGCACCGACGGGACGGCGAAGATGGCGACCACCACGCCCAGCGCGCACGCCGCGGCCAGGGAGCGAACCACGACGCGTGGAACGCCGCGCGGCCTCTCGCCTCGCCGCAGCCGCTCGCGAAGCTCCCGCGCGAAGCGCGGATCCGGCTCCCGGCGGTACTCGTGAAGCATCCGATCATCCATTCCTCAAGCTCCTTCCTGCTCCCACTCGGCCCGAAGGGCCTCCACCGCACGGTGGAGGATCGTGCCGACGTTCGATTCGCTGAGGCCGGTCAGCCGGGCGATTTCCCGGTTCGTGAACTCGGCGCCGTACTTGAGTGCCAGGAGCTCCCGCTCCCGCTCGGTACGGCGCAGGAGCAGAATCCCGAGCCGGTCCTCGTTGGAACGGCGCTCCGCGATCTCTTCGGGCGTCGGACCTCCCGGGAGGTCCGACACGTCCTCGATCGGAACCGAAACCCTCGAGCTCCGGAAGTGGTCGATGGCCACGTTCCGGGCCACGGCGAAGAGCCAGGTCTCGAATCCCGCCCGGTCCTCCCGGTACCGGTCCCGGGCCTTCCAGGCCTTCTCGAAGGTGATGGCGGTGAGGTCCTCGGCCACCGGGCCAGGCCCCACCCGGTAACGGAAGAAGTTGTAGACCCGCGGGAGCTCTTCCGCGAATCGCGCTTCCCAGTTCGTCGCGCGCGCCTTTCGGGCCCAGAGCCAGAGGCGCGCGACGGTCGCGTCACCGTTCGCCATGGCACCTCCGGATACGGGGGAGCGGGGCGGGTATCACAGGAATTCTTGGCGACCTCTTCACTTGAGCGGAAGCCTCTGACCCGCATCGAGAAGACGGACCGACTCCTGGACGCGCCGGTCCCGGGTGTCGGCACGCTTGGCCGAGACGATCCACCGGATGAAGTGCCGGCGGTGGGTGGGTGCGAGGCTCTGGAAGAAGCTCCAGGCCTTCGGATTCGCCTTCAGCGCCTTCAGGAGGTACGGTGGGGGCGCCTTGGCGGCGGTAGGGGGCGCGTACCGGTTCCCCGTCGGCGCCGCCGCCCGTCCCGCGGCGTGGAGCTTCCCCTCTCTTGCGAGCTCGCGCCAGCGCCTGCGGTTGCTATCGGACCACTTGCTCGTCGACGTCCGGCCCGTGAACTTGCGGGCGTACCGATCGTCGTCGATCCGGCGGATCAAGCTGTCGATCCATCCGAAGCAGAGCGCTTCCCGGACGGCATCCTCGTACCCGATGGACTTCTGGCTCGTGTGCCTCTTGCGGAACACGAGCCAGGTCCCCGAGCTCGACGCGTGATGGCGCTCGAGCCAGGCGCGCCACGCGGCCAGGTCAGGGACGTCCAGCTCGGGGAGCGCGCGAGCGGAGGCCGGGTGACGCCGGGGTGCGCGCCCGCTCATCTCCCCAGGAAGCGATCGATCTGCCGGCGATGCCGCAGCACGTGGACGATCGCGTGCTCGAAGAGCTGCTCGAAGTCGTACGTGGGACCCCAGCGGACCTGCATCTTCGTCTCCACGGCTTCCTGCTCGGTCATGTCCCACTTTCCGTCGAGCGTCTCGATCGTGTAGCCGAGCATCTTCCGGAATTCGGCGAGCGCCTGCGCGCGCGTGACCGTCTCGTTCCACCGGACGACCGGCTCCTTGCCCCATGCCGTGCGCATGTACCCCGCGTAGCCGTACCCCGCACGGATCACGTGGGTCATGATCGTCTGGATCGAGCGGCAATCGTCGTCTTGTGTCTGCGTGTCGCGGATCCGCTCGTACTCCTCGTCGGTGATGCCCTCGAGAATCGAAACGAGCTCCGCCGCGGCGCGCTCGTACTCGTCCATCAGCGCGCCGACCGGGCCCTTCCGGTACGTCTTCGCGATCGTGTTGGCCATCGTGCCTCCGTTCGGGCGTGCGTGGGTGGGAATGTGGCCGGGAAACGGCACGAAGCTACCACATGCGACCGCCGGCTGGTGCCCTAGGGCGGGCCCGGAAGTTGCACGCGGACCACCGCGCATCGCTGGATGGGACGCGCCGCTTGGGGTGCGCGGCCCTATGTTCGCGATTGCCAACGCATCCGGCCCCAGGACGAACCCTCGCGGCGGGTCTCCCCGCGGAACGACCCTCCCCCGTTTGTCCGAGCCGGTTCACCCTTTGTTCAAGGAGGAGCCATGCGGAGAAGCCGCTGGGCAGAGCCCGAGGAAGAGGAAAAGGAAAAGCACGACGAGCCCGTCACCCTGACGGAGAGCCAGTACCGCGCCTTGAAGCGTGGAGCCCTGTTCGGAACGTTCGGTCTCGCGCTCGGCTTTGCCGCGACCGGACTTGCGGTGTGGAGCCTGGCGAGGACGCCGGGAGAGGCCGAGCGCCCGGTCGTGGCGCAGGCCACGGCTCAGCCGAGTGTGCCACCGCCCACGACGGACACCACGATCACGCCCGCCGCGACGCAGCAAGCCGCGCCGAGCGCGGCG
>DASTBC010000265.1 GCA_035712245.1 Candidatus Eisenbacteria bacterium | reverse complement strand
GGTACGCCGTGTCCGCGAGGAAGTACGTGGGCTCCCCGTTCGAGCGCACGACGACACGGTCCTCCTGGTCGCCGAACTGGGTCGACCGGAACCAGACCGCCCCGTCCTTCTCGTCGAGCACGCCCCGGGACGCGAGCCGCTCCCGCGCGGATGCGACCGCGCCGCCCTGGTGAAGCTCGCTCTCCCGGTACCAGCGGTCCATGCGCGCGCGGTACCGCCGCAGCTCGCGCTCCTGGATCTCGAGCATGCGGTCGATGCCCCAGCGCCCGAAGCGGAGCCTCTGCTCGCGCTCGGGGAGCCGGAGCCACTCGCGTCCCTGGGTCTCGTCCAGGGCGGCCGCGACCTCCCCGACGTACGCGCCCGCGTAGCCCTCCTCGGGAATCGGATCGGCGGCCGCGCCGATCCGCTCCGCGAAGCGCGTGCGCACCGACGCGCCGAAGAGCTCCGCCTGAAGCCCCCAGTCGTTCACGTAGAACTCGCCCGAGGCGCGCCATCCGGCGGCGTTCAGGAGCCGGATCAGCGTGTCGCCGAGGCTCGCGGCGCGCGCGTTCACGACGTTGAGCGGTCCCGTGGGGTTCGCGCTCACGTATTCCACGAGCACGCGCTCCCCCTGGCCCGCGTCGCTCTCGCCGTAGCGCTCGGGATCCTCGAGGACGCGGCGCACGGTGTCCTGGAGCCAGGACGGCGCGAGGCGGAAGTTGATGAAGCCGGCGCCCGCGATCTCGGGGGGCCCCGCCACGTCGGGCTCGATCTCGAGGCCCTGGACCAGGGCCTGCGCGACCTCGCGAGGGGGCCTCCGCGCCGCCCGCGCGAGGGTGAGCGCGATGTTGCTCGACCAGTCCCCGTGCGAGGGCTCCCGCGGGACCTCGATCTCGACCCGGGTTCCCTCGGGGAGGATCAGGCCCGCACGCTTCGCGGCCTGTTCCAGACGTTCGACGAGATAGGCCTCAATCGGCCACGACTTCACGAGCGGCATCGCCCCATAGCTTGTCGAGCAGGTAGTACTCGCGCGCGCGCGCGTGGAAGACGTGCACCACGACGTCGACGTAGTCGAGGAGCACCCAGCGCCGCGCCTCGAAGCCCTCGGAGTGCCAGGGCCTCATCCCCCGTTCGCGGAGCCCTTCCTCCACGGCGTCCGCGATGGCCTTGACCTGGATCTCGGAATGTCCGGTCGCGATCACGAAGAAGTCGCACACGCCGTCCAGTTGCCGGAGGTCGAGAATGACGACGTCCTCGGCGCGCTTCGTGAGCGTGAGCCGCGCCGCTTCGCGGGCCAGCTCCTGGGAGTCGTGTGAGGACGGGGCGGGCCGGCTCACCGATGCCGCGTGACCGCGTAGCGCACCGCGTCGCGGAGCGACTCGCGGGCGTCGGTGTCGGGCACGTGGCGAAGCTCCGATTCCGCGCGGTCCGCGAGATCCCGGGACCGCTCCTGGCTGTACGACACGCCGCCATGGTCGGTCACGAACCGCACGACGTCCGACCAGTGGCCGTTCCGGAACTCGCGATTGCGGATCAGCTCTGCCATGTCCTTCCGGTCGCGCTCGGGCGCGTTCCGCATCGCGTGGATCAGGGGAAGCGTGATCTTGCCGCCCTCGAGATCGCTCCCGGAGGCCTTTCCCATCACGCTCTCCGCGCCGAAATAGTCGAAGAGGTCGTCCGTGATCTGGAACGCGAGCCCCACCGCGCGGCCGAACCGCCCCATGGCGCGGCGCGCCACGGACGGCGCTCCCGCGACGAGGGCCCCCAGCTCGCATCCCGCCGACATGAGGCAGGCCGTCTTCTCCTCGATGACCCTCATGTACTCCGCCTCGGTGAGATCGATCCGGTTCCGCTGCTCGATCTGCCGCAGCTCTCCCTGGCTCATGCGGTGCGTCGCCTCCGCGAGGAGGTCCATCGAGCCGTACATCTTCTCCTTCACGAGGATGGAGAACGCCTTCGAGTAGAGGTAGTCCCCCATCAGAATGGCCACGTCGTTGCTCCACGCGCTGTTCACGGTGGGGAGGCTGCGGCGCACCAGGCTCTTGTCCACGCTGTCGTCGTGGATCAGGGTCGCGGTGTGGATCAGCTCCACCACGACGGCGCCGCGGAGCACCTCGTCGCTCACGGAGCCGTACCCCTTGGCGGCGAGGAGGACCAGCGTGGGGCGGAACCGCTTGCCGAAGGCGCGGTGCAGGTGCGCCCCGACCGCGCCGACCAGATGGACGTCGCAGAGGAACGCATCGTCCCACAGGCTCTGGAACCGATCGAACGAGCCCGCAATGGGTGCGCGGATCGACTCGAGCGTGGCCTCGTTCGTCGCGACCCTCGCCAGGCTCTTCCCGTTTCCGTTCAAAGTATCCCTACCCCATTGTCCGTGTGGGAATTACGGCCCGTCAGCCTAGGGCTCAGGTCCTCTTCGTGTCAATGGAAAAGCCCTCCCGGACCCGCTGGAGCAGCCAGCCGCGGTCGTTTCGGTCGGGGTCCTCCAGCACCTCCTCGAGGAGGAGCTCCAGCACTTCGCCCACCTTCGGGCCGGGGGGGATCCCGAGCACGCGCATCACGTCCTCGCCCCCGATCCGGAGATCCCGCAGCGAGAGCGCCTGGCGCGCCACGAGGATCGCGTCGATCCGGTCCCGCAGCTCCTCCAGGTAGTGCGGGAAGCCGGTCTTCGTCCCGTTTCCGATATTGTCCGCGATACGAAGGTCGAAGAGATCGGCGATGTTCTCGGGGCGGACCTTCTGGACGAACCGGCGCACGGCGGCGTCGCTCCATTCCGAGCGGTAGTCGAACATGTGGTGCTCGACCAGGTGGGCCACGAGGTCGGTCGTCTCGCGGCTGAAGCGGAGCCTGGTGAGCGCGTCGATCGCGATCCTCGCTCCCTCGAACTGGTGGTTGTAGAAGGTCGCCTCTCCGTTCTCCCGCTCCGCGCGCGTTCCCGGCTTCCCCAGGTCGTGGAAGAGAGCCGCGAGCCGGACGAGCGGCTTGTCGGCGGGAGCCGCGTCCACGGTGTACAGCGTGTGGAAGTACACGTCGTGGGCGTGATAGCGGTTCTGCGGGACCGCGACCGTGGCCGCGAGCTCCGGGAGCACGACCGGAAGGAGCCCCGACCGGCGCAGCACCTCGAACCCTCGTGAGGGGCACGGCGCGGCGAGCATCTTCATGAGCTCGTCCCGGATCCGCTCGGGAGCCACGCGCGCCACGCGATCCTTGGCCCCCGCGAGCGCGCGCTCGGTCTCGCGCTCCAGATCGAACTCCAGCGTGGCCGCGAATCGGGCCGCGCGCACGGGCCTCAGACCGTCCTCATGGAACCGTTCGTCCGGATCCCCCACCGCGCGCAGGATCTTCTTCGAGAGGTCCTGCCGGCCGCCGGACGGATCGAACTCTCGCCGATTCAGAGGATCCCAGGCCATGGCGTTCACGGTGAAGTCCCGCCGCAAGAGGTCCGGCTCGATCTCGCGCACGAACGTCACGCGATCCGGCCGGCGCGCATCGGTGTAGGCCGACTCCACGCGGAACGTCGTGATCTCGCACGGGCCCGCGTCGGTCGGGACCGTCACCGTGCCGTGCGGGAGCCCCGTCGGGACGGCCCGCGGGAAGGTGCGGAGGACCTCCTCGGGGCGCGCGCTCGTCGCGATGTCCCAGTCGGACACCTGGGCTCCGCGCAGGAGGTCGCGCACGCAGCCGCCAACGAGTGCGGCCTCCTGGCCGGATTCCTGAAGCTTGCGGACGAGAGTCAGGATGGGCGGAGGCACGCGCTGGGGATCGAGGGGACGCGCACGCATCGTCCTTGATGGTACCAGAGGCCGAGGGGATACTCGGAGGATGCGATCGGAGGGCGGATCCCGGAAGGCGGCGGGGGCGGGACTCGTGCTCCTGGCTGCGGCCCTGGTCCTGGGCTGTCCCCGCGAGGGGCGTGCCGATCCCCTCTTCCTCCCGGGAAGCGATCAGGGCGGGTGGACCGCGTCGGACAAGCAGCTCCACTTCGCCGCGTCCTTCGCGATCGCGGCCTCCCTGAGCGTGAAGGGCTGGGACGAGGGCGAGAGCCTGGGCGCGACGATCGGGATCGGGATCCTGAAGGAGGCCTACGACGCGACCCTGAAGCCCTCGAAGCCCCGGGGCGTCAGCCTCCGCGACCTCGCGGCGGACGTGCTCGGCGCGGTCGCCGGCGTGATGCTCGTGAGCGCGATGGACTGAGCGGCTACGCCGCTTCCTTCGGCAGCACCACCGTGAACCGCGCGCCCGCGCGGGTCGTGTTCTCCGCGCCGATCCTCCCGCCGTGGTTCTGCACGATGCGGTAGCACGTCGAGAGCCCGAACCCGTGCCCTTCGGCCTTTGTGGTGAACTGGGGCTCGAAGAGCCTCTTCATCACCGTGGGCGGGATCCCGGGCCCGTTGTCCTCCACCGTCAGCTCGACCTCCGCCCCGCCGCTCTTCGCTCGGGATCGCACCGTGATCCGGAGATCGTTCGCCTCGCTCGAGTGCATCGCGTCGGCGGCGTTGCTGAAGAGGTTCAGGAGCACCTGCTGGATCTGCGCGGGATCCAGGTTCAGCTCGGGCAGATCGCTCGCGAGGTCCAGGTCGAACGAGATCCGCTCGTACTTGTTCTGGGGAACGATGAACTCCACCGTGCGCCGCACCACGTCGTTGAGCCTTGTGGGCTGCTTCCGCGCCTCCTTGTGGGAGAAGTCGAGGAGCCCCTTCACGAGCACGCCCATGTTGCTCGCCTGCTCGAAGATGATCCGCGCGCTCTCCTTCATCCGCTCGGGGCTCTCGTCGCCCCGGCCCGAGTTCATGAGGAGGAGCTGCGCGCGCCCGGAGATCGCGGCGAGGTAGTTGTTGATCTCGTGCGCGACCTCGGCGGCCATCTCCCCCTTCGCGGCGAGGCGCTCCCGGCTGATCAGGTCGTCCTTGGCCTTCTCGAGCGCCAGGTACCGCGCCCCCGCCTCCTTGATGAGGAGGAGGGGCACGAAGAAGAAGATGAGCCCGAAGTACCCGATGGAGACGTACGACACGACCACGAGCGGCGAGAGGAAGAAGAGCGCCGCCGAGCCGAGGAGCGAGCTCTCGTTCAGGTACTCCTCGCGCCACGTGGCCAGGAGCGGGCGGCCCGCGTCGAGCGCGACCGCGGCCGACACGAGCAGGGTGTTCACGGTGAAGTAGGTCGCGATCGCGGCAGCCCACGGGAGCATCATCGCCGGGCCGCTGAGCGCCAGGAGCGTTCCCTCCGCGGCGAGCGGGCGCCCGCCGAGCAGCGTGAACGCGGCGCCGGCGGCCGCGAGCGCCAGCACGTTCTGCCCGGCGTTGAAGATCGCCTTGTACCAGACCCGTCGCGAGAAGAAGAAGTTCGCGAGCGTGAAGCCGATCGCCACGATCCAGATCGAGGGCATGAAGCCGAGCAGGATGAGGAGGCTGATGTCGACGGTCGAGGCCATGCTCTCCATGGCCTTGCCGGAGACGGTGGGAATCCAGAGGCTCTCGGCGAGCAGGCTCACCACGATCCACGCGGTGATGTGCATCCAGCCCAGCGCGAGGAATCCGGCGAAGGAGAGCGCGAGGAGCGCGCCGCCGGCTGCCGCGACCGCGGCGACATAGCCGACCAGAGCGGGGGTCATGCGAGGCGACCATCCGTGGCCACGACGCGACCCTAACAGCGTGTTACGGAAGCGTCAACGCAGAAGCTCTCGCGGCTCGAGCATTTCCTCGGGCGTTCCCTTCGGCGCGCTGAGCGCGAGATCGGAGAGGCGCGGCGTCTTCCGCAGCGTGACGTCGCGGAGCTCGATCGAGAGCGACTCCGCCTCGGTGGCGAACGCGATCCATCGCGGAAGCTTGCTCGCGGGGTCGGCCGCGATCCACACGGCCACGGCGGTGCTCTCGGGAGATCCCGCCGAACGCACGCGGTAGCCGGCGCGGGCGCGCCCCGCGACCGTCCTCGTCTCCCGAACGGCGCGGAGGTCCTGGTTCACGGACCGCTCCGGATCGAGAATCAGGCTCCGGATCCGGGCCGGGGCGCGCTCGAACGGCGCGCGGTAGACCCGGCCCTGGGACTTGCTGTAGAGGAAGAACGCTCCGCGCTCCCGGTCGGCCAGGATGTCCTGTGCCTTCTTCCCCGCCGACAGGTACCGGAGTCCGCGGCCCGGAATGAACCACAGCGTTCCCGTCTCTCGATCGGGCGGGCCGCCGAACGGATCGCTGCGCTCCATCGTCACGCTGGCGACGACCTCTCCCGCGGAGAGAAGCGGACGGATCATGGCGCGCGCCGCCTCATCCGCAGGGTCGGCGGGAGCGGAGCCTGCCGGCAGCGCGATCAGCGCGATCGCCGTCCCGATCGCCAGGATCGGCGCCGTGAAACCGGACCTCGCGGCCGCTTCTCTCGTCGTGTGGCGCCTCATCGGAGTTCCTCGCTTCCCAGAATCCTCTCGAGAATGTCTCGCGCCAGGGGATCCTCGAGCGTGAGGATCGTCCAGTCGTCGCCCGCGCGAGGCGGGATCCAGCGGGAGAGCGGCTTCCCGCGCGACTGCTCCTCGATCTCGAGCCTCATCCGCGCCGACGGGCGCGACCACTCGATCCACCGCGGCACCCTCCCGTACTCGAAGCGGCGCACGGGCCCGTAGCGCACCGTCACGAGCGTGCGCTCGTCGTTCCGGTGCTGGATCCGGAGCCGCACCGGCTCCGCGTCCGAGTTGAGCTCCAGCGTGAAGGGATGTCCCTTGCCCGCGCTCGAGAACTCGCCGTCGAGGCGGTAGCCCCCCTCCACCGGCTCCACGCGCGCGCGCTCGATCGCGCTCCGGACCCAGGAGGGGCTGAAGTCCCACGGCCGCGCGACGAACACGAGGCCGTCCGAGCCGAACCCTTCGGCGGACGGCACCAGCCCTTCGAGCCAGAGGTCGTACGGGCGCAGCGCGATGTACACCGAGTCCTCGAGCACCGTCGCGTCGAACGCGCGCACCGGACCGGCGTAGGCGACGATGGCGAGACTGTCTCCGTCCGAAGCCCACCGCGTGTTGAGCCCGCTCCGTCCCCGGGATCCGATGTCGACCGAGAGCATGCCCGCTCCTCTCGTGCTCGCGGAAGCCGTTCCGAACGTCGCGAGAAATCGATTCCGCACGTCTGCGCCCGGGGAGGAGACGGGCGCGCGTGCGCATCCCGCGAGGAGCGCGCAGGCGCAAAGCCCTTGCAGGAGACGCGCGCGGAGCCCAGAGTTCCACGAATGCGCGACCGGAACGCAACCTCGCCCGGCGATCGGGAACCCGCGGCGCCGCCCGGATCTCGGGTCCGGTTCTGGCGCCCCCCCGAGCGCCACTTCCCTCCGTCCGTCTTCTTCGGCGTCCCCACGCGCCAAGGAGGCGCGAGCATCGGACCGTACACGTCGCTCAACCTGGGACTCCGGGTGGGAGACGAGGAGCGGGCCGTGCTCGAGAACCGAAGGAGGCTTCGCGAGGCAGCCGGAATGGGCGACCACGGGCCCGCGATGGTCCGTCAGGTCCACGGGTCCGCCATCGTGACCGCCGGCGAGGCGGCGCAGGGCGCTCTCGAGGCCGACGGCATTCTCGCCGCCGCGGGCGATCCGTGGATCGGCGTCACGGTGGCGGACTGCGCGCCCGTCGCGGTCGTCGAGCCGGATTCCGGAAGCGCCGCGCTCCTCCACTGCGGATGGCGCGGAGCGCGGGGCGGGATTCCCGCGGCCGCCGTGGCCCGTCTTCGCGCGATCGGGCACGAGCCGGGGGGTCTCGTCGCTGCCATCGGTCCGTGCCTCCACGCGTGCTGTTTCCCCATCGGCCCCGAGGTTGCGGCCGAGTTCGAGTCCTCCCACCTGATCCCGCACCCGACCGGGCAGCCGAGCCTCGACCTCCCGGGTGCGATCGTGGCGGGTCTCGCGCGCGCGGGGATGGATCCGGATCGGGTCGCCGTCGCCGCCGAATGCACCGCGTGCCATCCCGAGCGCTGGTTCTCCCACCGGAGGGACCAGGGCCTCACGGGGCGGCACTGGGCGCTCCTGCGAACTTCGCCCCGGCGCTGACCTCGCCGGTCGGCTCCACGCCGGGCTGATCCCGCCTCCACCGTTCCACGCGCCGGTACCAGGGTCTTCGCTCCAGGTTCTGCTCGAGCCGCAGGAACGCCTTCCGGCCGAGGAGACCGAGCGCGAGCCCCAGGATCATCCCGGCGAGCACGTCGAAGGGCCAGTGGTCGCCCACGTAGATCCGCGAGAACGAGACGAGCCCGGCGTAGATCCCATACGGGATGGCGCCCGCCGGGAACACGGTGGCCATGATCGGAAGCGCCGCCGTGAAGTTCGTCGCGTGCACCGAGGGCATGGCATACGACTTCCGCCGCCCGAAGAGGGGCTTCGAGTCGACCACCTCGATCGAGGGCCGCGCGCGCTTGAAGATCGGCTTCAGGACCTTCGCGCTCACCTGATCGCTCATCGCGAGCGTCGCGACGAGGACCACGAGCGCGAGCGCGCCGCGGGCCCGGCGCAGGGTGAAGAGGAGGCATGCGGCGACGAGGAGCGGGCCCCGGAACCGCCCGGGATCCGTGAGCGCCATCATCACGGGATCGAGCGCCGGATGCTGAAGCCCGAAGTGGATCGCGCGGAAGAGGGCCGTGTCCCAGGCCTGCAGGGTTTCGAGAACGGCCTGGAGCATGGCCCCCGCGGCTTAGAACTCGGGACCGAACGTGAAGAAGTGGCGCGGCTCGTCGAGGCCGCGCTCGAACCGATGTTCCCGGCCGTAGTCGTAGCGGAGGATGAAGTAGCCCAGGTTGACGCGCGCGCCGAATCCGAACGCGGCACGGAACGACTCGGTGTGGAAGCCGCCCTCGGTGGAGAAGAACTTGGGATCGGTCCCTGCGTTCCACGCCGTGGCGGCGTCGAGGAAGACCACGCCGTTGATGCCGCCGAGCGCGAGCGCGAGCGGGAAGCCGACCCGGAGCTGCTCGATGAGCGGGAAGCGCAACTCGAGGTTCACGATGCCCGATCGGGTCCCGATCAGGTCCCCGTAGTCGGCGCCGCGATACGTGAACGCGCCGCCGAAGCGGAAGAACTGGGGATCCTCGCCGAACGAGGCTCCCCCGAGGAGCCGCTGGGCGAACGTCATGCGCCGCGCGAAGTGGCTGTATCGGCGGATGTCGAACACGCTGGTCGTATAGGTGACTCCTCCGATCGCGTGCTCCACCGAGAGGCGCGAGCGGGCGCCCTTGATGGGCCCGGTGGACCCGAAGAGCGCGGTGTCGTGGACCAGGGCCAGGTTCGGGGCGACGTAGACGTAGTCCCCGTCGTCTCCGAGCTGCGTGCGCACCCCGTTCTCGTAGTCGTAGCGGAAGATCCGCTGATCCACGACCGCGGCCTGGATCCCGTACTCGACCCTGCGAAAACGGTCGAAGGGACGCGAGAAGAAGATCCCGGCTCCTCGGTGGATCTGGCTCTCCAGGTCGTCCGACTGGGGCGAGGTGAAGAGGAGCAGGTCCTTCTGGTACTGGAAGATCGCGAACCCGTAATTCGTCCGGCGCGACAGGTTCGTGTACGCCAGGTAGACGTCGGAGTCGCTCAGGTTCCCGTAGAGGTTCAGGATCGCCAGGATGTTGTGGTTTCCGAGGAGATCGCTGAACGAGATCACGCTCGAGCCCGCGAACCCCACGTTGGAAGCCACCACCGCGCCGCCGGCGAAGTAGTCCCGGCTGAAGGACGCCTTGTACGGGAGGTGCTGGAAGCTCGTGCTGTCGACGAGGGGCTGCGAATAGACGGACACGACGTAGTCGGACAGCGTCGAGTCCCGCACCGCCGTCGCCGCCGACGAGTCCCAGGGCGCCGTCGCGAATCCGCTGTCGGGAAGCGCCGTGACGGGAGGCGAGAGCTCGGTGGCGGCCCGGTCGTACTCCAGGCTCTCGGTCCGGCCGAGCGTGGCCTCCTGCCGCGTCCCGGGAGGGACGAGGGGCGTCGCCGCGATCGTGGGCGCCGTCTCGACGACCGGCGGGCTCTGGATGAACTTCTCGGGGTCGCGCACCGAGTAGACGTCCCACCCGCCTCGGGTGAAGGCGGTGAAGAGGAGCCGGTTTCCGCTCCGCGAGAGCGAGAGCGCCGGGCTCTCGGGGACGAGCCCCGACACGCCGGTGATCAGGTTCGTGAGCCGGACGCTCTCACCGGTCGCGAGGTCCATGCGGTAGATGTTCGAGATCCCCGTCCGGTCCGAGATGAAGAGGAGGGAGCGGCCGTCGGCGGTCCACTGCGGGGTGATGTTCTTTCCGTTCTGTCCCGGCGGGATCGTGGTCTGGCCCGTCTCGACGTCGAGGATCGCGATCTTGAGCGGGCCGAAGATGAGCTTGTCCGCGTCGGTTCCTTCGCCCTCGTCCGTCGCGAACGCGATGCGGGTACCGTCCGGAGACCAGGAGGGGTCGAGCGCCGCGTAGCGCCCCGACCGGAGCGTCGTCACGTTCTTCCCGCTCGGGTCCGACACGTAGAGCGCGGAATGGCCGTTCTTCAGCCCCACGAACGCGATCCGTCTCCCGTTCGGCGACCAGGTCGGGGAGTAGATCGCGTCGAGGCCGTACCGGAGCTTCTTCCGGATCTTCCCCGACGGGATGTCCACGAGGTACAGCGCGTCCTCACCGCCGATCTTCGCGGGAATGGCGATCTGCTTCTCATCCGGAGACCACGCGATCGAGGTGTTGAAGAACCGGAGCGTCTCGAAGCTTCCCGTGCGCTCGCCCTCGATCAGCTTCTTGAGCACCTTGCCGTCGAGCGCGGACGCCAGGTACACGTCGTTGTACATGCTCCGGTCCGAGATGTAGACGTACTGGAGCCCCGTGGGCGACACCGAGACGGCCACGTTGAAGTTGGACTGGTCCTCCTCGGAATTGGTGATCTTGTTCGCGATCGTGGTCGGACTGTTGTGGTTCACGATCTGGGGCAGGTACTCCTTGCGCACGGACTCGGTCCACTTCTTCGAGAGGACGTCGACCGTGAGTCCCGTGGAGGCCATGAGCGCCTTCTCCGCGCTCCCCAGCCGGCGGGTCCGCTTCAGGAGCTCGCCGACCTTCGCGATCCCGTAGTTCTCCGCGATGTACTGGAAGATCGATTGCCCGAACCGGTAGACGCGGATGTCCCCAACGTAGTTCAGCACCGGGATCGGGATCAGATAGCCCTCGAGGGATGCGTCGCGAAGCCACATCGCCGTGTTCGGGTCCGTGGCGCCGACCGAGAGGTACTCCGCCATTCCCTCCATGAACCAGAGCGGGACGCTCAGTCCGCCTCCCAGGAGCCCCTGCGTCTCGCCGAAGAGGATGTCCACCTGGAACGCGTGCACGAGCTCGTGCGTGAGGACGTGGTCCAGCTCCGCGTAGGAGCCCGTGAACGGCAGGAAGACGCGCCGCTTCAGGAACTCGGTGACGCCGCCGGTACCGATCCCGATGAGCCCGGGCGTGATGTTGGTCTGCTCGAAGTCGGTGTGCGACGCGTAGAGGACCAGGGGGATGCGCGCGCGGATCTGGTGGTTCAGGACGCGGCTCAGGCGCGTGTAGCCGCGCTCGGCCATGAGCGCCGCGTCGTTCACGGCGGCCTCGGTGCCCTGGTAGTAGTGGATATCGAAGTGCTGGGTGCGGAGGACCTTCCAGCGGAATTTCTTGTACTGGACCTTGTTCTGTCCGAAGAACTGCGCCTGGGCGTCGCCGGGAACGAGGGGTTGCGCGAGGATCATGGCGAGGAGGAGGAGCGCGGCGCGGCCGAAGCCGATCACGCGGGAGCGCGAGCCGCGGGTCCTGCCCTGCTCGATGCCAGACGTCATACCGAGGACCCCTTCCCTGTTCCGGCCATCACGGCCTCGAGCGCTTCTCGAAGGACCGCGTCGATGCGTTCCGGGGGGACCGTTCCCTGAGCCGATTCCGGACGTCCGCCCCCACGCCCGCCGTGCCGCCGGCACAGCTCACCCAGCAGAGCGCCTACGGATATTGTACCCGCCGGGGCGGAAAAGTGCGCCCTGGGAGTGCCCGTTCCCGACACGAAGAGGGCGACCCCGCCGCGTCCCGAGACCATCGCCGCAAGCTGCCCTGCCTCTTCGGGATCCCGGCCCTCGAAGTGGCGCGCCACGACCGGGCCGTGCGGCCCGCGCGACGCCTCCTCGAGGAGCGCCTGGGCCTCGCGCTCGAGGGCGTCCCGGACGAGGGGCTTGAGCCTCTTCTGGAGACGGTCCCGCTCCTCTTTCAGACTCCCGACCGCCCGGAGGAGATCCGACTCCCCGGCGGTGAATTCGAGGCAGGCTCGCCGGAGGAGGTCTCCCGACTCGCGAAGGCGCCGGAGCGCGCGCCGTCCCGCCACGAACGCGACACGGGTGCCGCCCTTGTAGCGCTCCGTCCCGAGGATGGCGATGAGCCCGACCTCGCCGGTCCTCCCGACGTGCGTTCCCCCGCAGGCCGACCAGTCGAATCCGCGCACCTCGACGATCCGCACGTCCCCTTCCACCGCCGGAGGCTTTCGGAGCGGGAATCGCCGGGCCTCGCCCGGGGGGACGACGTGCGTGAGCACCTCGCGGTCTTCCCACACGACCTCGTTCGCGCGCTCCTCGACCTCGCCGAGGAGCGCGTCCGCGGGTCCCGCGTGGTCCACGTCGATCGTCACCACGGCCTCCCCGAGATGGAACGAGCGGGTCTCGGCGCGGGCGACCTCCACGAACGCGGCGGACAGGATGTGCTGCCCCGTGTGCTGCTGCATGTGGTCGAAGCGGCGGGACCAGTCGATCGTCGCGTCCACGTGCTCCCCCGCGGGGGCACGCTCCACGCGGTGCCAGATCTCGGGACCGCGCTCCTCGACCTCGGACACGGAGAGTCCGTCGATCGTGCCGCGATCCGGAGGCTGCCCTCCACCTCCGGGATAGAACGCGGTGCGGTCGAGAGCGATCCAGGTTCCGCCGTCCCGGTCCTGGGAGGCGTCCACTCGGGCGCGGAACTCGCGGAGGTGGGAATCTTCGTAGTAGAGGCGCTGGGTCAAGAATGGGGCCTCAAGACGATCGGCACGCGGCTCTCGGAAGAATACAGGACGGGCTCCTCGCGGCACAACGAGGAGCCCGTCACGAGGGACCCTGGCGCGTCCTCGGGGCGGCTCAGCTTCCCAGCGCGACGTTCCGGTTCTCGATCAGATCCGCGATCCGCTCGGTGATGCCGCGAAGCTCGGCCAGGTTCATCTCGAATCGCTCGTCGTGCTCGTACGCCTTCTCCAGCTCGTGCACCACGCGCCGCAGGCGGTCCAGCTCGTCCACGATCTGCTTGTCGATCGGACCGAGCGACTCGGCCGCCTGGTCCCCCACTCCGTTCCGCGACGGAGCCGGAGTGTTCAGGGATTCGGCGAGGTACTCGAGCTTGCGCGCGCCGGAATCGACCTCCTCCAGGAAATCGGAGTAGTCGTCACGGAACTGCTGGCTTTCGATCCGCTCGAGCCGCCGCGCCTCGCTCCAGAGCTGCTCGGCGACGCTGTGGCGGAAGCGCCGGTCGTCCTCGCGCCGCTGCGTGTTCTCCTGATACCCGCGATAGCCGGGCACACGGCGCGACACCTCCTCGGCTACGTCGATCGTCATGACCTTCGGCTGACGCGTTCGTGGCATCGCCCGTCCTCCTGCCCATTGCATCGTGCAAAGTCGGGAAGCCGAAACCCGGCCGGAGGGGAGAGTTTCTTCCGGTCCGGCCGCCGCGTCGCGGCGCCGTGTCCGTTCTCCTATCCGAAAGAGACACCGGCACATCCCTTCACCGTCGCCGCCCGTTCGTCCCTTCCCGGGCGCGCGCACGACTGCACCGGACTGCAACGGCCATGCCACCACGCTCAGGGCGCGGCTTCTCCCACCCGGACCTGGTAGGGGCCCTCGATCGGTGTCGACCAGAGATCGATCACTCCGCCGACCGTGATCGCGAGGACGCGCTCGGATCTCAGGTCCGCGACCCAGCACGTTCCACCCGCGTCCAGGTCGATTCCGAAGGGCTCGAGCGGCGCGTACGACTGGAGGATCATTCCGATGTCCGTCGCACGGGACAGACGCCCCTGTCCCGCGCGCGGAACGCCGCGCTCGGAGATCCAGAGCTGGCGCGCGACGGGATCGAACGCCAGATCCGCCACGTTGCGGAGCGCGTACGCGGCGGTCGTGACCGTGGAGTCCGTGACGTCGACGATGCGGAGGCTGTCGGCCGTCCCGTCCGTGCGGGAGCGCGTCGCGACGAACACGCGATTCTCGGGAACGTCCAGAGCCATGGCGAGGACCTGGCCTCCGACCGGCCACTCGCCGAGGAGTGGATGCCCGTTCAGGATGGGATCGAATGCCGTGTCGTAGCGGAAGACCCTCCCTTCCCCGGTCCCGATCCACGCGGTCCCGTCGACGGAGTTGATCTCGACCACGCGCGGATCCCCCGGGACCTGGATGAAGGTCTTTTCGAGGGTCGAGTTCCGCTCGTAGACCCGGACCCTTCCCTGGGAGGGAACGGCAATCCACCCGGTTCCGTCTCGTCCGAAGATGGACATGTCCGAGGGACCGGGGAGGTGGATCGTGGGACCCGCGAACGCTCCGGTCCACGTCTGGCGTTCCACGCGGTCGAGGAGGCTGTGGGAGAGCCAGAGGACGTCCCGGGCGTCATCCGACTCGATGTCCTCGTACGCGTC